>JAKFVK010000132.1 GCA_021732205.1 Hyphomicrobiales bacterium
ACGCACCAAACTGGGTGCGATGAAAACCCGCGCTGAAACGCTCGAAGACCCGTGTCGTTGAGGTGCGCTCGTCTGTCAGCGTCACCGTCATGTCGTTAAGGTCCAGCTCAGCCAGAGACCCGCCACCTGGAACCAGTGTTTTCGTGCCGAAAATGCGCCCCAGCAACTCAGGGTCGAGCAGAGCTAGGACCGGCGTGGGCGTAACCTTATCTGATTTTTCCTGCGCACCGCCCAAGGCAACCGACCCGTCGGTGGATACCGTCAGGCTGACGCTTGTCTGATGGGCAACCAGCGACACCGGCTCGATCTTGCCCAAAAAGAGTGCGGGAACGTCGATGGCGATAAATGCTTTCGGCGCGGACCCGACTGTCAGCCCGTCGGCCCTGATCACTTTCAGGTCACGCACAGCCAGACGCAGATGGCCGTCATCCCACGCCAGGTTGACCGCGCCGATTTCCGCGCGATGCCCCGGCCCCGCCGCATCAGCAATCACGGTCCTGATGGCGTTCGACATGAACGACAGATCAATGCCGCCGAAAAATATATGGAAGGAGACTGCAGCGATGAGCAGCGTGGTCAACAGCCCAAAGGCAGAGGCCCCCACCACACAGAACTTCACGACGCGCCGAGCGCTATTGCCCGATATCCTGACCACATCATCAACCGCACGCCCATCCCCCGGCGGCAGCACTTCGGATGGTGGAGAGGGAAGACTCTGCATCAAAAATAGAGCTCAGCCGCACGAATGTGGAGGGAAGGCCGTTTAGAGCTTGATACCAAGCCAAGGCCAAGGCAACGATTTAATCTACTCAGTGTCACGCGACCGCGACGAAAGGAAGGCAAAATGACCACTGAACAAAACGACGCATCGGGACCGGCTGAAGGGAGCCTCGCTCCCGATTTTTCGCTGGCCACCGCCGAGGGCGCCGTGGTGAATATGTCCACATTGCGCGGCAAGCCATTTGTTCTCTATTTTTATCCTAAAGCCGACACAACGGGCTGCACTAAGGAAGCTCAGGATTTTTCAGGCCTGACGGCAGAATTTGCCAGGCTGTCCATACCGGTTATCGCCGTTTCAGGCGATAAAATCGCCAGCCTGAAAAAGTTTCGTGAAAAATACGCTCTGACGGTGACGCTGGCGAGCGCGGAGGGCACCACCATCCTCGGTGACTTCGGCGTATGGGTCGAAAAGAGCATGTATGGACGAAAATACATGGGGATCGAACGCGCCACTTATCTCGCAGGCCGAGACGGCCGGATCGTGCGCGCCTGGCGCAAGGTGAAAGTGCCAGGACATGCTGCGGATGTATTGTCTGTTGCCAAAACCCTGTGATTCCCAATCGCCCGAGAACGATTGCCACATTAGCGCCATGCCGGCTGACCAGTGTGATGTTTCGTTTGCGAGAAATGACCCGTCGATGATGCGCTACCTGTTTCTGGCCTTATGCCTCGTCTGCGCCGGCCCGCTGGCTGCCCAGGACGTTGGCACCGCGTTTTTCGACATGCGTTATGCTGGCATCCGCATCGCCACATCGAAAGTCACGGGCAGTATTGATGGCAATTCGTTCCGCATGTCGCTCGACAGTGACTACAGCCTTGTCATCTATTCCGGCACCGTCACCGGGCGCGTCAGCGGCAAGCGTCAGGGCGAACGACTGACCCCGCAATCCTATTCAATGGTGTCGGGCAGCGATCCGGAATACAGCACGAAAATCGAGTATGACGGAACAACTGCGCGCAAGATCGTCATCGAACCACCGCTCGAACCAAACTGGGGCGATGGTCGCGTGCCATTGAAGCCGGAGCACAGCCAGAATGTTTTCGACCCGATGAGTGCCTTCGTGATGGCAAGTCTCAAAGCCGGTCAGGATATCAACAACGCCTGTGCCACCAGCGTGCCGGTCTTTACCGGCCTCAGCCGCTTTGATATTGTCTTGTCACCACGACAGGCTCCGGCGAAAGCGGCGCGCGTGCTTGCAAAATCAAAGACGAACCCTCCCGTCATCAGCTGCGCCGCCCGTTTCGTGCCGATCGCCGGCCATAAGCCGAACAACCAGACGATCAAGGCTTTGACCGAATCAGCTTCCCCCATCCTGATTGATTTCGATGTCGAGCTCACCGGGCCGGTGCGCATGCCCCGCCGCATCGAAATTCCCACGCGCTTTGGCACGGTGGTTATTGAAAGAAGCGAGAAACCACCAGCATAAAGCGTTCAATCTCAAAGCGTAACGGACATTTCTTGTTTCATAAATTTAACCAGGCAACACCGCTGCTTCGGCGCTGGGCAGCCCTCGCCGGCGCTGTTCTTTGTGTGGGTGGCGCGGCCCCCATCACCGACAAGACCTGCACTAATCCGGAGGCGCTGGGGGTTGCGCGAACGCTTGAAATCAACACCGCAGGCGGTGTCCATTTTGGTCGCTTCCAATACCCCGGCACCGTGCCGCTGGCGCCGCGCGAGGTGGTGCTGACATTTGACGATGGACCGCGCGGCGCGCTCACCCGCAGCGTTTTGGCAAGCCTTGCCGCTGAATGCACCAAGGCGACCTTCTTCATGATCGGCCGCAACGCCGCCGCCGACCCGGCGACCGCCCGCCAGGTGGCCCTTGCCGGGCACACGATCGGCCATCATTCGATGACGCACCCGGCCCCGATGACCATGATTCCTCCAGCACGCGCGATCGCCGATATCGCGGCCGGGGAAAAAGCCGTTCGAAGCGCCCTCGGTGATCAGCAGCACCGCTTCGCCCCGGGCTTTTTTCGCTATCCCGGCCTGTGGAATCCGCCTGATGTCGACCGCTGGCTGAATGAATCGTCGATTGGCGTCTTTGGCATCGATGTTCACGCCAGGGACTGGGACATCCGCGATCCCGATGAGCTGATCAACATCACGATGACCAGGCTTGAGCAGGTGGGTGCGGGAATGTTGCTGCTGCACGATATTCAGCCCGTGACGGTGAAGGCGCTGCCCCGCCTGCTGCGTACCCTCAAGGCGCGCGGCTGGCATGTCGTTCATTTGGTCGAGGCGAAAGCGAAAACGGCTCTGCGTCCGACCGCAGACTGAGCTTTCAAATGACGACAAGCAGGGCCAAGCTTGGCCGCGATTTGCCAACATCGCTCGCCATTTTTCCGATTGGTGCGGTCAAGAGGACTCGAACCTCCACGGGTCGCCCCGCTACCACCTCAAGGTAGTGCGTCTACCAATTCCGCCATGACCGCCCAAAAGGAGGCAGTGCGATAGCACCTCACCTTTCTTGAAACAAGCCCTAAGCTTCCATGCCCTTGATGTTGCGCAACATGCGGGTCAGCGCGACGGAAATCTTGCCGCCCTCTACCTGGACAGCGGCGCGGGCAATCGGCATGCCGTTGGCGTTGACCAGCACGTCCGAATCTTCCTTGGCCTCCAGTTCGATCACCGCGCCGCGACCCATGCGCAGCAGCTGGTGCACCGGCATATACGTGTGCCCGAGCACGACTTCGACCTCAACGCCGACAGGTTGCAATGTGTCGTGGATCGACTGGTCTGACATGAAGCGGCGGTTCCGTTGCAAAGAGGGCAAAAAGCTGGCCTCGTTCACACTGGGTGTTTAGGATTAACGAATGGTTGACAGCGCCACCCTCAACAAACCGTTTTCCGTGCTCTGTGATCCAGCAACGATGATCGACTGGGTCATCGCCAACCAGCCCATCGCCTATGAAGATGCGGTAGCTTTCATGGAGGCCCGCGTTGCGGCGATCGCGGCCAGACAACAGCCCGAATGCGTCTGGCTCGTCGAACATCCCCCGCTTTATACCGCCGGCACGTCGGCAAAGCCTGATGATCTTCTCGACCAGCAACGCTTTCCCGTGCATGCCAGCGGGCGCGGCGGCCAATACACCTATCACGGGCCCGGTCAGCGGGTGGCCTATGTGATGCTCGATTTGCGCCGGCGCGGCGGCGATGTCCGCGCCTTTGTTAGCACTCTGGAGGAATGGCTGATCCGCACGCTATGGTCGTTTCATGTGCGCGGAACCCGCCACCCGGGCCGCGTCGGCATCTGGGTCGATCGGCCCGAGCGCGGGAGAGGTCGCGAGGACAAGATCGCCGCCATCGGCATCAGAATTCGTCATTGGGTGAGTTTTCACGGCGTTTCACTCAATGTCGATCCTGATCTGGACCATTTCACCAGCATCATTCCCTGCGGCATCAGCGATCAGGGAGTGACCAGCCTCTCTGATCTCGGGTTGACCACGAGCCTCGCCGATGTCGATATCGCGCTTCGTGAGAGCTTTGAGGCCCTGTTCGGCCCAACCAAACTGCATGCAGATGAGAGACCACTATGATGGCCGCCTCGCCGCTCCGTCTGCGCCGTCCGTCTGGCGCGCCGCCCCTTCTGATGGGAATCGTCAATGTGACGCCCGATTCCTTTTCCGATGGCGGGCGCTTTTCCACCATCGACACCGCCATTTCCCAGGGGAGGAAATTGGCGGCTGACGGCGCCTCCATGATCGATATTGGCGGGGAATCGACGAGACCCGGCCATCGCCCCGTGGATGCGAATGTCGAGAAGGCACGCATTCTCCCGGTCATCGAGGCATTGGCGAGCCTGCCTATTCCATTATCCGTCGACACCATGAAAGCGAGTGTCGCCGAGGCAGCCCTGCAGGCAGGCGCGCGTATCGTCAACGATGTCTGGGGTCTGCGTCACGATGAAGCCATGGCACCCGTCATCGCCGAGCATGACGCCGGTCTTGTCATCATGCATAACCGCGAGGAGACGGACGAAGATATCGATATCATCGAGGATGTGCGCGCCTTTCTCGCCCGGTCCATCGAGCGGGCGCTTTCCGCCGGCATCCGCCCCGAAAAGATCGCGCTTGATCCGGGACTTGGCTTTGGCAAAACGCACAACCAGAATCTGTTGCTCATCGCTGGAATAAGCCGGCTGCAATCACTGGGCTTTCCGCTGCTCATCGGCCTGTCACGCAAATCCTTTATCGGCCGCATTGTCGATCGTCCAGTCGGTGAGCGCGGCGCCGCGACGCTCGCTGCCAATCTTCTGGCCGCGCGCCTCGGCGCCGATATCCTTCGCGTTCACGATGTGGCAGAGACGCGCGATGGTCTTGCCGTTGAGACCGCTATTGGAGCATTCCGCCAGCGATGAAAGCCACTATCCTTATCAAGAATGCCGTCTTCTTCGCCCGCCATGGCGTTCATGCCGAAGAAGCGCGGCTGGGGCAGCGTTTCGAGGTTGATCTTGAGGTCGACGCCAATATCGACGCCAATGCCGAGCGCGACGACGTCACATTGTCGGTGGGCTATGACGCTCTCCACACCACGGTTGAAGCTATTGTCCGCACACGGCGCTATTACCTCATCGAGGCGCTGGCCGACGCGATTCTGTCCACCGTTATCGCCGAATATCCACGAATCATGGAAGCCCGCATCGAGATCCGCAAGCCGGGCGCTCCCATTGATGGCGCCATCGATTATGCTGCGGTCCGTTTGACGCGCTCGCGCCATGGCTGAGGCCTATCTGGCGCTTGGCGCCAATCTAGGCGACCCGTTCGTGGCGCTGGCTGAGGCCCGCAACCGGCTGGCGCAGTCACAGGTGGTGATAACCAACGCCTCCGGCCTCTACCGCACGCCGCCGTTTGGCTCCGTCGCGCAGCCTGCCTTCATCAATCAGTGCCTTAGCGTCAATACAACACTGGAGCCGCATGCCCTCCTCGATCTCTGCCTCGATATCGAGCGCCAGATGGGACGTGAGCGAGCCGAGCGCTGGGGACCGCGCCGTATCGATATCGACCTGCTCGCTTATGGCGAGCGGGTGATAGCTGATGACCGGCTCACCCTGCCCCATCCCGGCATTCTCCACCGCGCTTTTGTGCTGGTACCGCTGATGGATATTGCGCCCCGGCTGACGATTGCCGGCACGGCGATTGTTGATGCCCTCGCCCGTCTCGATCAATCGGGCATCGTCCAGATTGACACTGGCACAAGCCCATCGCGCCGTGGTAACCCTTGACACGCCGCGCAAGCGGGATTTCAGCGGGAGAAAATCATGGGTTTGTTTAGTTTCGTCAAGGAAATCGGCCATAAGCTCGGCATAGGTGCGGCATCAGCCGAAGAACTGAAAAAAGGCGCCGTCGACAGCGGGCTTACGGCCGCCGGCAATCTCGACGTCAAGGTCGAAGGTGGCAAGGCCATCGTTTCCGGCCCGGTGAAGACACAGGAAGAGGCCGAGCGCATCATTCTGGCGCTGGGCAACACGGCCGGCATCGACTCGGTCGAGACCAATCTGGCGGTTGAACTCACGGCACCGGAATCGGTGATGTATACGGTGAAAAAGGGCGACACTCTGTGGAAGATCGCCGAAATGCATTACGGCAAGGGGCATGGCGCCAAATACACGGACATCGTCAAGGCAAATTCGCCGCCGGTGAAAAACCCTGACCTCATCCAGCCCGGCTGGGTGCTGCGTCTGCCGAAGTAACACCGTCAATCGCTATAAACGCCCGCACAAAGCCATTTGTGCGGGCTTTTCTTTACACCAGCGGAGAACAGGCTGTCGTTTTCGTACGTCTCTAGCTTACCATGATCGACCAAGAGACGACAGATGGTCGTTCTCCCAACGATGAATATGCCATAATCATAAAAATAGTTTTTTGATATCGCATTGATATTATTGAATATTTATTTCGCTATCCGTAATTGTATTCATTTACGCCCCTCGCAGGCCGGCCTAGGGTTAACGCCCGTTATAAGCGAGGAGAAACAATAATGTTTAAAATATCAAAAGCTTATGCGCTGATCGCTGCATGTGCGTTCGTCATTTCAGCCCCCGTGACGGCCCTGGCCGGCGAATGCCCTGTGGGGCAGAGGATTATTGCCAACCCACGAAAGATCGAAGACAAGCCGGCCCATCTGTTGAAGCGCGAAACCCTCAGCGAAGTCAGTCTGAAGGGTTGGCGCGGCGTTGGCGATCTGATCCTTCGCACCAGGCGCCTGACCATTGGGCCAGGAGGGCTGGTACCCACCCATTATCATAATGATCGCCCCTCGATCGTCTACATCATCAAGGGCGAGATCGTCGAGCACAGCACCTTTTGCAACGTGCCGATCATTCATAAAGCCGGGGAATTTACGCCAGAATTCGGAAATTTCCACGGACATTGGTGGATCAATCATTCCACCACCGAGGAGGTTGTGCTGACCTCGTCCGATGTCATCCCGCCGGAACAACGCGACACCCCCGATCCGCAATAAGTCGCGCTGCGGCTTTTGCCACCGTCCTGGCGGACATCGCGCCAGGTCAGCGCACCCTCCAACCTGGCCGGGGCAATGAAGTGCCCCCCGGCCGGGAACCGCCAGCGACAACCCGCCGAGTACCCCAGACGCCCGGATGCGCCAGCTTTCCATATCGCTCGCCGCGACCCTCGCTTGCATCCTTTTTGCCTGCACCCTGATTGGGGCGGCGCAGGCATCAGACGCGCAGGACATCCTTGCCACCTATCAGCGATTTGTCAGCGCGCAGAATGATCGTGACCTGACGCGCGCGAAGGCGGAATTCCTCGATACGCCGGATTTTCTCTGGGTCAGTGACGGGAAATCCATCTGGACCCGCGAGGCCGTTCTTGAGCGCATGTCACGCTTTCAACAGCTTGAGGTCTGGCATGCCGATCCGCTGTTGGGCGAGGCTCGCATCGTCTCACTGGGTCCCGACGTCGCCTATCTGCATATGCCGCTTGATCTGACCCTTGGCACCAAAGCGAGCCCCAGCATCACCCGGTTTCTCGTCAGCATCGTGTTCAAACGCGTCGCCAGCCGGTGGAAAATCGCGGCGTTGTTGACAACATTGGATACGCCATGACTTCCGCCTGCCGCGCATTGCTCCTGCACTAAAACGCAGAAAAACCTACGCAAACTCCATGATCACCGCGTCCACCGCCAACGTATCGCCAGCCTTGGCAAGCAGTTTTTTCACCGTGACATCGCGCTCGGCGCGCAGCTGGTTTTCCATTTTCATCGCTTCAACCACCGCCAGCACCTCGCCGGCCTTCACGTCTTGGCCCTCATGGACGGGCAGCGACTTGATCAACCCCGGCATCGGGCAGAGCAGCGTCTTTGACTGGTCAGCTCCCGTCTTGACGGGCATGAGGGCGGCAAGCTCGGCCTCGCGCTGCGTATAGACATAGGCCGTCACCGCCAGTCCCGCATGCGCCAAATGCATGCCGTTAAGCAGCGGGCGCACCTGCATCGCGAGCGCTTGCCCATCAATAGTGCCCTGCCACACCGCCTGCCCCGGCACCCAGGCGCTGCGCACCTGGACACTGCGGCGCACTGCGCCCGCCTCATCGTAAAAATCAATGGCCACATCACGCCCGAGGCTCGCCACCGTCAGGTCAACCGCGACGCCGTCAACCAGCACCACGCGGCGCGGCGGGAAAGCGTAGCCACGCCCGCGCATCTGCCCGGAAATGCGCTTGCGCCGGTCATTGGACATGCCATCGATCATGGCGGCTACCGCAGCCAGCCGGTCGCGCTCATCGCCGCCGGGCGCGCGCGGCGCAAAGCCCGCCGGAAATTCTTCCTTGATGAAACCGGTCGACAACCGCCCGTCGATGAAGCGCTCATGCTGCATGAGGGCGGAAAGGAAGGGGATATTGTGCTGGATGCCGACAATGGCAAATGAATCAAGCGCCCGGCCCTGCGCGGCGATCGCCTCTTTGCGGTTGTCGGCATGGGTGACGAGCTTGGCGATCATCGGGTCGTAATAGATCGATATCTCGTCGCCCTCGCGCACGCCTGTATCATTGCGCACCGTGATACCATCGCTTGAGCCCTCGCGCGGCGGCTGGTAGCGCGTCAGCCGGCCGATGGAGGGCAGGAAATTGCGATAAGGGTCTTCGGCATAGATGCGCGATTCAACCGCCCAGCCCTTCAGCGTCACGCCGGTTGTGGCTTTTGAGCCTTTTTTTGGCAGCAGCTCCTTCGGCAAAGGCTCACCCGCCGCCACCCGGATCATCAATTCAACCAGATCAAGCCCGGTGACGAGTTCAGTGACCGGGTGCTCGACCTGCAGGCGCGTGTTCATCTCAAGGAAATAGAACGATTTATCCTGGCCGGCGACGAACTCGACCGTGCCCGCTGAATCGTAATTGACGGCCTTCGCCAACGCCACCGCCTGCGCGCCCATGCGCTCGCGTGTTGCTGGATCAAGCAGCGGGGACGGCGCCTCCTCGATCACCTTCTGATTGCGCCGCTGGATCGAACATTCGCGCTCACCCAGATGGATGACATTGCCGTGCTTGTCGCCGATCACCTGGATTTCGATGTGGCGCGGATCAACGATGAATTTCTCGACGAACACCCGGTCATCGCCAAACGATGATTTCGCCTCCGACGATGCCAGCTGGAAGCCCTCGCGCACCTCTTTTGCGTCGTAGGCAATCCGCATGCCTTTTCCACCACCGCCCGCCGATGCCTTGATCATCACCGGATAGCCGATCTCATCGGAAATCCTGACCGCCTGTTCGCTGTCGGCAATCACGCCCAGATGGCCCGGAACCGTCGACACGCCGGCCTTGGCAGCCGCCTTTTTCGATTCGATCTTGTCGCCCATCGCTGCAATCGCATGCGGATTGGGGCCGATAAACGTGATGTTGGCGCCCTGGAGCACCAGCGCGAAGGCTTCCCGCTCGGACAGAAACCCATACCCCGGATGGACGGCCTCGGCGCCTGATCGCCGGCACGCATCGATGATCTTGTCGATCACCAGATACGATTGGGCTGCCTGCGGCGGGCCGATATGGATGGCCTCATCCGCCATCTCGACATGGCGAGCCTCGCGGTCAGCGTCTGAATAAACGGCAACCGTTTTGATGCCAAGGCGCTGCGCGGTCTTGATAATGCGGCAGGCAATCTCGCCACGATTGGCGATCAAAATCTTCTTGAACATCAAACCCCCGGCAACTGCCCAGACACCCCAACGACCGAGCACACTGAAAGGAAATGTTGCCCACCGCAAGCCCGTCTAAAGCAGCACCAACTCGCTTTTTCGATGATACCGGCTTGTACCACGCGCCCCTGCGCCTAAGCTGTGCGGGAGGAATCCTGAACATGAACATCCGGCTGCTTGCCTCCGTTTTGATCGCCGTCTTCCTGCTGATGGCCGGAAATGGCCTGCTGACCACGCTGTTGCCCATCAGCGCCGCCAGCGCCGGCTATTCGGCCGAGACGATCGGCCTCATCGGCTCCAGCTATTTCCTTGGCATGTTGGTGGGTACATGGATGGCGCCTGCCATTGTCGGGCGCGCCGGCTATATCCGCGCTTTTGCCGCCTATGCTGCCGTGGCGGCGGTCGCCACGCTGGCCTTTCCCATCGCGCCATGGCCGGCCGCCTGGGTTGTCTGCCGCGCCTTGATCGGTTTTTGTTTTGCCGGCCTTTTCTCCGTCAGCGATGGCTGGATCAATGCCAAGGCAACCAACGCCAATCGCGGTCGCATGCTCGCCATGTCCAATGTCGTGAATTTTTCAGGCAGCGCGCTTGGCCAGCAGCTTCTGCGTGCCGACGAGCCGCGCTCCTTTACCCTGTTCTCAGCGGTTGCCGGCCTGTTCATGGTCTCCCTGCTGCCGATGTCGTTCACCGCCGCTGAGCCGCCAAGCGCGCCCAAGCGCGGCAGGCTGGATATCAAAAGCCTCTACATGGCCTCCCCCGTGGGCGCGGTGGCGATGACCTTGGTGGGCTTTGTCAACGGCACCTTCTGGTCGCTTGCAGCCCTCTACATCGAGCGCCTTGGGCTCGGCACCGCCGTTGTTTCCAATTTCATGACGGCCATGATCATCGGCAGCGCGGTTGGCCCCTACCCCATCGCCAGGTTGTCTGACCTGATGGACAGACGGGTCGTCATCATCGCCACCGCCGCAAGCGCCGCTTTGTTTGAAGTCGGATTGATCCTGTCCGGGGCCCAGGTGGCGCTGCTCTACCCGTTAGGTTTTCTTCTGGGGCTGGGCCTGCCGGTCCTTTACCCTCTCGTTGCTGCCCACACCAATGACCGCATCGGCAAGGAAGGCACGTTGACGGTTGCCTCCACCTTGCTGTTTCTCTATTGCACCGGCGCGATCACCGGTCCTCTGACCGCTTCCATCCTGATGGCGCACTTTGGCGACATCATGCTGTTTGTCTATTGTGCCACCGTTCACTTCGCCATCGTCGCCTACGTTGCCTGGCGCATGCTGCGCCGCCAGGCACCTACGGCACGTGTCGAGGTTGACAAGACGATTGCCGAGGAAGCCGGGGGGCGCCGTGCCGCGCCCTGACTGTTGTTCGCCCGCAGCGTGATCAGTCGAAGGTCGCCGAAGTCCTGCCGGTATTGCGATTGTAAAACAGCGTCACGCGGGAGGTTCTGCAAAGATCGATACTGTTCCATATGGCCGTAGAATCATCGTCTTCGTAGACCACCTTCAGATCCCACATGCAGGCCTTGCCCGCATTGGCAAAGTGAATGGTCCGCGCCTCATCGTCCTCAAGCGAATCATCGCCGATGACGTTTTCCTCCCAATCATTCGTCTTGATGGTCGAGATATAGACCTCACTGATTTCATTGCCGGTCTTGTTGACCAGAACGAAATCCTGACGGCTCTGCGCCTGAGCATCGGTCTGGGCGGCCAGCAGGAAGAGGACAAGAAGCACAAATTTTTTCACAGATATTCCCTTTCAAAACACCTCTACAGAAAAGGAGTACCGACTGCACCCAGTCGAATCGAGCGATTTAGCCCCGATGTTTACCGCTAACTATCTATGTTAGTGTAATTTTTTGTGTATGTTGCAAAAAGATCACGCCGCCACAGAGCGGCATGATGTCGTGGCGGCGCGCCACAACATGACAGATGGGGATGCAGAAATGTGATCAATCAAAGATTGCGGAAGTGGTGTCCGTCTTGCGGTCATAGAACAGAGTTACCCGCGAATTTTTACACAAATCTATAGTGCTCCAGACGGCCATTTCGCCATCATCGTCATAGACTACGAGCAAATCCCAGTGACATGCCTTGGAAACATCAGGGCGACGGATGACCCGCTCTGCGCTGTGGTCAAACCTATCATTGCCAATGAGGTTTTCTTTCCACTGATTGGCCTGCACCGCCGAGATATACACTTCACTTATGTTATACCCCGTCTTGTTCACCAGCACCAAATCGGCGCGGTGCTGTGAGTAGCCATCGGTGCAGGCAGCCAGCAGGATGACGCCAGACAGCAAGAACCGTTTCACAGCGGCATGTTGTCATGGCGGCGCACCGGTAGCTCGACATGCTTGTGGCGCAGCATGGCGAGGGCACGTGCCACCCGCCGCCTGGTGCCGTGCGGCGCGATCACCTCATCGATATAGCCGCGCTCGGCCGCCACGAAAGGCGACAGGAAGCGATCCTCATATTCCTTCGTTCGCGCCGCGATCTTGTCCTTGTCACCGATATCGGCGCGGAAGATGATCTCGACCGCGCCCTTCGCACCCATGACCGCGATCTGGGCCGATGGCCATGCGTAATTGACGTCAGCACCGATATGTTTCGACGCCATCACGTCATAGGCCCCGCCATAAGCCTTGCGGGTGATGATGGTGATCAAGGGCACCGTTGCCTGGCTGTAGGCGAAGAGCAGTTTCGCCCCGTGCTTGATGATGCCGCCATGCTCCTGCGCGGTGCCGGGCAGGAAGCCCGGAACATCAACGAAGGTGACGATGGGAATGAGGAAGGCGTTGCAAAAGCGCACGAAACGGGCGGCTTTGCGGCTTGCATCCGAGTCAAGCACGCCCGCCAGCACCATCGGCTGGTTGGCGACAACGCCAGCGGTACGCCCTTCGATCCGCATGAAACCGACAACAATATTGCGCGCGAATGTCTCGCCGATCTCGAAGAAATCACCCTCATCCGCGACCTTGGTGATGAGCTCTTTCACGTCATAGGGCTTGTTGGGACTGTCGGGGATCAGCGTATCGAGTGAGGCATCCTCGCGGTTCGCGTCATCGAAGCTCGGCCATTCCGGCACGCCTTCCTCGGCATTGGCTGGCAGAAAGTCGATCAACCGGCGCAATTGCAGCAACGCTTCGAGATCGTTCTCATAGGTGCCGTCAGCAACGCTCGACTTCGAGGCATGCACCTTGGCCCCGCCCAGTTCCTCGGCACTCACGCTTTCATTGGTGACGGTCTTCACCACATCCGGTCCGGTGACAAACATGTAGCTCGTATCGCGGACCATGAAGATGAAATCGGTCATCGCCGGCGAATAGACATCTCCCCCGGCGCAGGGGCCCATGATGAGCGAAATCTGTGGAATGACGCCCGATGACACGACATTGCGGCGGAACACTTCACCATAGCCGCCCAGCGCCGCCACACCCTCCTGGATACGGGCACCTCCGGCATCGAAGAGGCCGATGATAGGTGCGCGCGCCTTCAGTGCCATATCCTGCACCTTGGTGATCTTGGCCGCATGAGCTTCCGAGAGCGAGCCGCCAAACACTGTGAAATCTTTGGAAAAGACAAAAATTGTTCGCCCGTTCACCGTTCCCCAGCCGGTGACCACCCCATCGCCCGGGATCTTCTCCACCTTGTCCATGCCGAAATCGACGCAGCGATGCTCGACAAACATGTCGAATTCTTCAAACGAGCCTTCATCGAGCAGAAGCTCAATGCGCTCGCGCGCCGTCAGCTTCCCCCGCCCGTGCTGGGCATCGATGCGCTTGAGACCACCGCCAAGCCGCGCTTTGTCACGGCGCTGATCGAGTTTTTCCAGAATATCGCGCATCGCTACCCTCGCCTTAACGTCACCTGCGTCAGGCGCAGGGATGATTATCAAACATCCATGGCTCTATGCCGGCGGTCAAGGCAGGAAGATATCGCCTGCCGCAAGGATATCGCGGGCACGATGGGCACGCACCGCCAGCGCCTCCTCATCAGCCCCCCAAAATTCGCGGTTCCAATCCTCATCGACGTGGGCGGCCTCGACGGCCTGCGCCGCAGAGAGCACGCCGCGCGCAACGCCAAGCGCAATGAGTGCTGATCCGCACAGCGTGGTCAGCGAATGAAGTGCGGCGAGTTCGAGCCCCTTGACGCCCCCGACCGCATCGCGGATCGCTGCAATCGTCGCATCGGATTGTGCCTTGAAGACGATGCCGTGGCGCACGCTGAAGCGAGCGCCGAGCTGATCGGCGGCGAATGCCAGCACCGGATCCCACATCTGCGCCTGCCGGGCGACGAGGCGGGCGGGCTCTTCGGCCCGGTAGCAGACAAGGTCACTGCCTGCATATTTGACGATGTCGGCTCGCACTGCCACCGCATGGCCATCAATCGCGTCAATCGCCACATTGACGAGGCGGGTGACGGGCATGCTGGTGGCGTCGATCTCGCCGCCCTGCGCCTCCCATTCAGCCGCAACCCGAAGCGCCAATCGCTCCTTTTGCAGCATCAGGAGCGCGCCGCCCGGCGTTTTTGCCGGCTTGCCGTCAAGGTGAATGGCATGGCCGGCCTCAACCGCAACGACGCTTACGCCCTTGTAGAAGCGCTTCGGACGCGGCGCCCGCGTCAGGGGTGTTCGCGGGCGGGTGGCACTCTTTTGTTCATCCGACATGGCCATCGATCCACGCTATGACATCTTCGAAGGCATCGGCGATATGCTGGGCGCCGGCAGCACGCAAGGCCTCCGGGTGATGATAGCCCCAGGACACGCCAAGCGCGCCAGCCCCCGCCGCCCGTGCCATCGCCATATCAAAACTGGTATCACCGATGACGATGGTCTCGCCCGGCGCCGCACCTGCCTCCGCCATCGCCGTCAGCACCATGCCGGGATGGGGCTTTGAGGGGTTGGTATCAGCGGTCTGTAGCGTCACAAAGTGCTCATGCCAGCCATAGTGATCGAGCAGATGGCGCACGCCACGCTGCGACTTGCCGGTGGCAAGCCCAAGCGCCACATCACCGCGCGCCGCAAGGGCATCGATCGTTGCGGCGGCACCAGGGAACAGCGGCGAATCCCACTCGCCGCTTGCCCGCAACTGGCCGAATACCTCGCCGTAATGGGCAATCACCGGCTGCAGGTCGACATCGACGCCAAGAAGCTGGCGAAACGCCTGTGGTAGCGACAGGCCGACAATCGCCAGCCCCGCCTCGCGGCCGGGATGCACCAGCCCGAGATCGGCCAATGTCCGCCGTTGCGATTCAAGGATGATCGCCTGGCTGTCGATCAGCGTACCATCGACATCGAAGAGGATGAGGTGCATTCAAAAACGATCAAATTCAATCGGCAATAACGGCTAATTCGCTTCTCGAATGATTGGCATATGTATTCCAGGTCGGGGTGTAATTTTCATCCGCTTGATTGCCCCAATTCGTCCAATTTTTTCTAACACCACGAGCAAAGAGCTCAAGATACGGTCCAGAGCTGCACGATTCAATTAGATCGTATTGACAATCAGGCTTTCGACTATGCTCTCTTTTTTCTCAGAGATCAAATTAACCTGACGACGGCCGGGAGCTAAAGTCCGAGCATTTTTTCCACGAACTCCAAACAAGAGTATTTCTGTGACATTTCTGAAATAAAACCCTACACCACGCCCATCGGAACCACCGTCTTTCCGAATTTTATGCCAAATAATATTGGATTTATAAGAGAACCCCCAACATTTCATCACTTGTAGCCCTTCTGGCAAAAGGGCATTCGGCACCCAAAGATATAAATGCGCAGTCGAATGCGCGACCGACGAAACAGGAATCGAACAAATTTGTTCGATATCCATTGTTTCATACCGTGACAATCGCTTGTGTTCCGGCGCCATTTTTCCAGTGCGGTTGGCAAATCGCCACGGCGGATCGGCAAGGATGGTCGAAAAGCGCCGACCGTTGGCAAACTGCCGGAAATCGGATTGAATCGAAGAATTTTCGACTGATGACATTTTTGTTCCTCAATCGTTCTCGTCGTACAGATGTTTGCTTATTCCAAATACCAAGATTGGGCAACCACCACCCCCACCTCCTTCAATCCGTGGAAGGAGCTTGCTCATGTGGGTGGTTGAATTTCCATAGCTGCTGCCCTTTCCCAATTGAGAAAATATATCCTGCAAATCATCACATCGTGTAATGATAACGCCAACGCCAATTGCTCTTAAATCAAATAACAAACGAAAATTATTCAAATCACGATCAAAAAAAGGGTCTTTATTGTTCCACTCAATTTCAAGTGCAACTTTTTCTTTATAACAATCTATTTTATGAGTCGTGATTTCAGTTCGCGCCCATCGAGAACAATGGATGTCTGAAATTGTTTTTCTATCCATCCAAGCTTTAAAAACGGGATATCGAAGGCCTTCGAAAGACTGGATTTATTGCCGCCAGGCTCAAGAATTGCTGAGCGTTTCAGTCGAAATGATCGCAAGACGCTAAGAATTTCATTCCATTGTGTCGGGTAGGCAGAACTCAAAACACCAACGGCGTTGCGCCATTCGTGAGTTTCATAATTGAGGCGAATATCTTCCGGCACAAGATGAACTGTCGACATGTGCTCAGTCTCATAAATTTTGACGATTCTTCCAATCAAATTGCCGATCTGCCTGATAAATTCATCAGCCTCACTCTTCCGGCGCGTCATCGATCGGGTCATAGGCGTTCATGTCGAACCCGAGAAGCTGCCAGCTGCGCACCATGTGCGGCGGCAGCGGGGCGCTGACATCGATCGTGCCATGCGTCGGATGCGGGATAACCAGGCGGCGCGCATGAAGATGCAGGCGTTTGTCGAGGCTGCGCGACAATTCGTAATTCTCGATGGCAAAATATTTCGGGTCGCCGACAATCGGATGACCGATATGCGCCAGATGCACCCGCAGCTGGTGGGTACGCCCGGTGACGGGTTTGAGCGACAGCCAGGAGAAGCGCTGCGCCGTCTGCTCGACGACGGCATAGTAGGTGAGCGCGTGCTGGGAATCGGCATCGCCATGCCTGACGACACGCATCTTGTCGTCGCCCTGCTCGTCCTTGCCCTTGACGACATAGGTGGAGATGCGCCCCTGACGCGGCTTTGGCACACCAGGCACCAGCGCCCAGTAGAATTTGCGCGTCGTGCGCTGCTTGAAGGCACCCGTCAGCTTGACGGCAGCCGCGCGCGTCTTGGCGATCAGCAACACACCCGACGTATCGCGGTCGATGCGGTGCACGAGGCGCGGCGTGCGCCCTTTTTTGTCGATGAGGGAGGCAAGCATACGATCGACATGCTGCGTCAGCCCCGATCCGCCCTGCACCGCGAGACCAGCCGGCTTGTTGATGACAAGCACCTCGTCATCTTCGTAAAGCGTGATGGCAGCAAGAAACGCCCGGTCCTCGCTCACGCTCCCCGGCCCGCGCGGCGCCTGCCCCGCCTGGGCCGCAGCTGTCACCTTCTGCGCCGCGGTTGCCGCTGGCGGAATACGCACTTTCTGCCCGCTCATGACGCGCGTTGCCGCCTCGACCCGCTTGCCGTCAAGCCGCACCTGGCCGGTGCGCAGCAGTTTTTGCAGCTGGACATGTGAGAGAGCAGGAAAATGCGCCTTGAACCAGCGATCAAGCCGCATATCGCCTTCGTCCGACGCGATTGTCAGCAGTGAGACCGCTGGTGAGGAGGGTTCCGTCATGGTCTGTGTGGTAGACGGGCGCGCGGGCGCCGGCAAGGGCCTCACACCGGAGCGCGCGTCAGCGCCAGCCCCAGCGCCACCCCGCCGATGGCCAGCACCAGCGAGGCCATCACATAGAAGAGCGCCTCTGCGATGGCGCCTTTTTCCCACAACAAGACTGCGTCAAGCGAAAAGGCGGAAAAGGTGGTGAAGCCGCCCAGAAATCCGGTGACCAGCAGTACCCTCAGCTCCAGCGCCGCCTTGAGGTCAAGATAAGGGGTGATAAGGCCGGTAAAGAGGCCCATGACGAGGCCGCCGAGCGCGTTGACCGCAAGTGTGCCGTAAGGAAACGCGGTGCCGAGCCACGAGATGGCCAGGATATTGACGCCGTAGCGCGCGAGCGATCCCAGACCACCGCCGACAAACACCATGAGCGCATGGATCATTCACGCTTTTCCTTACGCAGCCTGGCCCAATAGCTGAGCCGTTTGGCAATCTCACGTTCAAAGCCGCGATCAGGCGGCGCGTAATAGCTGCGAGATGTCAGCGCATCAGGGAAGTAATCCTGACCTGAGAAACCCTCCGCCGTGTCGTGATCATAGATATAGCCCGTTCCATAGCCCTCAGCCTTCATCAGGGCTGTTGGCGCGTTCAGAATGATCTTGGGCGGCGGCAGCGAGCCATTCGCCTTGGCCGCTTTGATCGCCGCCTTATAGGCCATATAGGCGGCATTCGATTTCGGCGCGGTCGCGAGATAAACGACCGTATTGGCAAGCGCAAGTTCGCCTTCCGGCGAGCCGAGATAATCATAAGCCTCCTTGGCGGCATTGGCATGGACAAGTGCCTGCGGATCGGCAAGCCCAATATCCTCGATCGCCATGCGCACCAGGCGACGCCCGAGATAGAGCGGGTCCTCGCCCGCATCAATCATGCGCGCAAACCAGTAGAGCGCAGCATCTGGATCAGACCCACGGACTGATTTGTGCAGCGCTGAGATCAGATCGTAATGCGCGTCGCGCGATTTGTCGTAGCGCGGCGCCCGGCGCTGAAAAAGCCGCGTCAATTCGTCCGCTGTTACAATGCTGTTGGCGGACGCCCCGCGCCACACATCTTCGGCAAGGGTCAGCAGTGCGCGGCCATCGCCATCGGCAAAGGAGATGAGAAGATCACGCGCCTCATCATCAAGCGGGAGGGCTTTACCTTCAAACGCCTCCGCCCGCTTCAGCAATTGCCGCAGCGCCTCTCCGCCCAGCGCATGGAAAACAAGCACGCGGGCGCGCGACAGCAATGCGGCGTTGAGTTCAAATGAGGGGTTTTCGGTGGTGGCGCCGACAAGAATGATCGTTCCGTCTTCCATGACGGGCAGAAAACTATCCTGCTGCGCGCGATTGAAGCGATGGATTTCATCAACAAAAAGCAGCGTGTTGCGCCCCTGCAAGCGGCGCGCACGCGCCGCATCAAAGGCCTTCTTCAGATCAGACACGCCAGTGTGAATGGCCGAAACCTGCTCAAATTCACAGCCGATCTCGCCGGCGAGCAAGCGCGCAAGTGTCGTCTTGCCGGTGCCCGGCGGACCCCACAGAATGAGTGAACCCAGCCCGCCACCGTCAATCAGTCGCGAGAGCGCGCCATCCGGGCCGATGACATGTGTCTGGCCGACAACCTCGCACAGGCGTTGGGGCCGCAGCCGATCAGCAAGCGGTCGATAACCCCCTTTGTCGAGACCGGCTGCGGCAAACAGATCAGCCATCGCTGCCTCAGCCGCCGATCACCGTTGTCAGCGTCTGGCCGCTGCGCTCAATCGTGATGCGCCAGGCGCGCACCCTGGCCGACAGGATTTGTGGCAGTTGGCTGGTGCTGGTGATTTCCTGATTATTGAGCGTGCGGATGATATCGCCAACCAGAAGCCCTACCCCGGCGGCGGCCGAACCAGGCTCGACCTCGCTGATGACAACCCCCGTCTGGTCCGGCTCAAGGCGCACCTCTTCTGCCAGCGCCGGCGACAGATTGGCAAACGTCGCGCCGGCAAACGGCCCGCGCTGAAGAGCCTTGTAGATATCGCGCGCTATCGTTTCGGGGGCTGCTTCAAGTGGCAGGCTGATCTTGACCCGTTCGCTCTTGCGCATCACATCAAGCACCGCCTTGCCGCCGACCGGGCGGGTGGCGAAGCGGAAGCCGAAACTGTCAGGATCATCAATGGCAAAGCCGTCGATGGCGAGGATGACATCACTCACTTTGAGCCCCGCCTTGATCGCCGGCCCGTCCTTGCTCAGCCCGGTCACAATCGCTCCCACGGGCTTCGCAAGGCCGAGCCCTTCGGCAATCTCCGCCGTCACCACTTGCAGCCGGGCGCCGAACCACGGGCGACGCACGACGGTATTGCCGCCACGCGCGCTGTCGATGACGATCTTGACCATGGTGACAGGAATAGCAAAGCCAATACCGACCGACCCGCCGGAGCGCGAATAGATCGCCGTGTTGATGCCGATGAGCTTGCCGTCGATATCAACCAGCGCACCGCCGGAATTGCCGGGATTGATGGCCGCATCCGTCTGCACGAAAAACTGGTAATCGCTCACGCCGACCCTGGTGCGCGCCAACGCCGAGACAATGCCGGACGTGACGGTCTGGCCAACCCCGAAGGGGTTGCCTACCGCCAGGACCAGATCGCCGACTTCAAGTCTCTCAGAATCGCCGATCTCTATGCTCGCCAGATCTTTTGGCGCATCCTTGAGGCGCAACACCGCCAGATCGGTCCGCGGGTCTCGCAGGACGATTTCGACATCGAACTCGCGACGATCGGCAAGCGAAACCTTCACCTCCGTCATCCCCTCGATGACGTGATTATTGGTGATGATCAGGCCGGTGCGATCGACGATAACACCAGACCCCAAAGAGCGCGCCACCTCCTCGCGACGCGGCTGTCCTGCCTGATCGCCAAAGAAGCGGCGGAAAATCGGATCATCGAAAAACGGATTGCGGACCTGCTCGACACGCGCGCCATAGACGTTGACGACAGTCGGCGCCACCGTCTTGACGATGGGCGCGTAGGACAGGCGGATGGGTGTGCGGGCATCCCTGGTTTGAAGCTGCGCGACAGCAGGCGCCACAACCAGAACCAACGCAACCGTACCGACAGCAAATGCAGTGAACATACGAAACATGAGCGATCTCCTCAAGCGCATCTTATCGCCAACAATGGGCCATGAGGATCAAATGTTGCCGGCGCACACAAAAGAAAAGGGCGGCCTGCGCCGCCCTCCATCATCTCGACCGGTTGCCTGCCGTTCACGCAGCGACCGTCTCCGCCACCGGCTCCTTGGCAACCACCGGGCCGGAATCAAGCCCCTTGGCGGCAACATCGCGATCAACGAATTCGATCACCGCAACCGGCGCTGAATCGCCATAGCGGAAACCCGCCTTCATGATGCGCAGATAGCCGCCGGCGCGCGCCTTGTAGCGCGGGCCGATGACACCAAAGAGCTTGCGCACCTGGGCGTCATCACGCACCTGCGCCATTGCCTGGCGGCGGGCATGAAGGTCGCCCCGCTTGGCGAGCGTCACCAGTTTTTCCACAACCGGCCGTAACTCCTTGGCCTTGGGCAGCGTGGTCATGATCTGCTCATGCTTGATGAGCGCGGCCGCCATATTGGCGAACATGGCGCGACGGTGCTGGCTTTTTACACCGAGTTTGCGATGGGCTTTCCCGTGACGCATGGTTCAGGCTTCCTGTTCTATAAAAACGCGCGCTCAGTACTGGTCTTCGTAGCGCTTGGCGAGGTCGTCGATGTTTTCCGGCGGCCAGTTGGTGACATCCATCCCGAGATGGAGACCCATCTGGGCCAGAACTTCCTTGATTTCATTCAACGATTTGCGCCCGAAATTCGGTGTGCGCAGCATCTCCGCCTCGCTCTTCTGAATGAGATCGCCAATATAGACGATATTGTCATTCTTCAGACAGTTGGCTGAGCGCACCGACAATTCGAGCTCATCGACCTTCTTGAGAAGGGCGGGATTGAACGGCAGTTCCGGAACCGCGTCCAGGGTCTGCTCTTTCTTGGGTTCCTCGAAATTGACAAAGACACCAAGCTGGTCCTGCAGAATGCGCGCCGCATAGGCAAGCGAATCCTCGGGCGACACCGCACCATTGGTTTCGATCGTCATCGTCAGCTTGTCGTAATCGAGGATCTGGCCCTCGCGTGTCGCCTCGACCCGATAATTCACCTTGCGGACCGGCGAATAGAGGCTGTCGACGGGAATGAGCCCGATCGGAGCATCTTCTGGGCGATTACGATCAGCCGGCACATAGCCCTTGCCATTGTTGACCGTCAGTTCCATGCGGATTTCCGCACCCTCGTCGAGCGTGCAGATGATATGGTCGGGGTTCAGGACAGTCACGCCGGCAATGGTCGTGATATCACCGGCCTTGACGACGCCCCGCCCGCTCTTGCGCAGCACAACGCGCTTTGGCCCGTCACCCTCAACCCGCATGGCGAGTTCCTTGATGTTCAGGATGATGTCGGTCACATCCTCGCGCACCCCGGTGATCGAGGAGAATTCGTGGAGCACGCCGTCAATCTGCACCGAGCTCACGGCCCCGCCCTGAAGCGATGACAGGAGGATGCGGCGCAGCGCATTGCCAAGCGTGACGCCAAAGCCGCGCTCAAGCGGCTCGGCGACGACGGTCGCCACGCGCTTTGGATCGGTACTTGGCTGCACCACAAGCTTGTTCGGCCTGATCAGCTCCTGCCAGTTCTTCTGGATCATTGGGCACCCTTTCATCGGAATTCATCGACCGGCGGCGGCCAATGACATCATTAGTCGCCTCGCACCACGCAGAACGAACCTGCGCCGCGAGGTCAGTTCAGGCGCTCAGACGCGGCGCCGCTTGCGCGGACGGCAGCCATTATGTGGAATGGGCGTCACGTCGCGGATCGAGGTGACCGTGAACCCGGCGGTCTGCAAGGCGCGCAGCGCTGATTCACGGCCGGAACCCGGCCCGGAAACCTCAACTTCAAGCGTGCGCATGCCATGCTCGGCCGCTTTGCGCGCTGCATCCTCGCCCGCCAGCTGCGCAGCATAAGGGGTCGATTTGCGCGAGCCCTTGAAACCCATCGTCCCGGCGGACGACCAGGAAATCGTATTTCCCTGCGCATCCGTGATCGTAATCATCGTATTGTTGAACGAGGCGTGGACATGGGCAACGCCCGACGCGATGTTCTTTTTTTCGCGACGGCGGATGCGGGTGCCTTCTTTTGCCATGGTCTAATTCCTTTCCAGCGCTCTTTCTGGCGACGGCGCTCAAGCGCCCGAGCGCGATAAAAGCGCGATTACTTCTTCTTGCCGGCGATCGATTTGGCCGGACCCTTGCGGGTGCGGGCATTGGTATGGGTACGCTGGCCGCGCACCGGCAAGCCGCGCCGATGGCGCAGGCCGCGATAACAGCCAAGATCCATCAACCGCTTGATGTTCATCGACACGTCACGACGAAGATCACCTTCGACCAGATAATCACGGTCGATGGTTTCACGGATCTGCAGAACTTCGGCATCGCTCAGTTGAAAAACGCGCTTGGATTCAGGCAAGCCGACCTTCTCACACAGCTCCTTGGCCTTAACCGGGCCAATGCCGTGGATATATTGAAGCGCTATGACAACGCGCTTGTTGGTTGGAATATTAACACCAGCAATACGGGCCAAGTGGCACCCTCCATGTGAGCCCTGACGGGCTTTCGAGTGATTGTCGCTGCGCGTCCGGTGGAGGCCGGCCCTTGCGCATGGATTAAGACAACGAAAAGGCCGGCACGCCCGCAAGGGCGGTTCCAGCACAATCGGTTATCCGAAGCTGCGAGGCTCCTAGCCGGTCGACACGGCCAAGTCAAGCAGCAACGGTCGTGATACCTGTCTAATGTTTGGCAGCGTGGAGAATCTGGTCGATTCCCGCTGAAACCACGTCAATCGGCTGCATGCCGTCAATCCGCTTCAGCGCTCCGCGCTGGTCATAAAATGGCGCCACGACTGCGGTGTCGCGGTTATAGGCGGCGAGTCGTGTCTTGAAAATCTCGGGGTCGTCGTCTTTGCGCACCGGCTCACCGCGCGCCTGCGTTTCGGCGGCGCGCGTCATCACGCGCTGCACGAGAGCGGTCTGGTCAACCACCAGCTCGATCACCGCATCAAGCTTCAATCCCTTGGCAGCCAGCATCTCATCGAGGGCTTCGGCCTGCGCCACCGTGCGCGGGAAGCCATCGAGGATAAAGCCCTTGCGGGCATCCTCGTGCTCGATGCGCTCGGCGATAATACCGATGACGATATCGTCCGAAACGAGCCCGCCTCCCTCCATTACCGCCTTCGCCTGTATGCCAATCGGCGTGCCCGCAGCGACCGCCGCGCGCAGCATGTCACCGGTCGCCAATTGCGGAATACCATAAGCGTCCATCAGTCGTTTTGACTGCGTTCCCTTGCCGGCAGCCGGCGGCCCGAGCAGTATCATCCTCATCGACGCGGGCCCTTCAGCTTCGCCTTCTTGATCAGCCCGTCATATTGATGAGC
>JAKFVK010000287.1 GCA_021732205.1 Hyphomicrobiales bacterium
GCGACAAAGAAACACGCAAGCGCTGTTGGCGCCTACTCGCTCCTCGGATCAAGCGCATCGCGCAAGCCGTCGCCCAGAAAATTGAGCGCAAACAAAGTGGACACAAGAAAAAGTGCTGGAAATACCAGCAACCAGGTCGCGCCTTCAATATTGCGTGCGCCCTCGGCAATCAGCACACCCCAACTTGTCATTGGCTCCTGCACACCAAGGCCAAGGAAGGACAGGAAGCTTTCGCCGAGGATCACTTTGGGCACCAGAAGCGTCATGTAGACGATGATGACACCGAAGGTGTTGGGAATGATATGCTGCGCAATCACGCCTGCAGGCCTGACGCCCAGCGCGTTTGCCGCCATAACGAATTCGCGCCGTTTCAGGGATAACGTCTGGCCGCGAACGATCCGCGCCATATCGAGCCATTCAATAGCGCCGACGGCCAAAAACATCAGCACGACATTTCGCCCCAGAAAGACAACGAGCATGATGACAAAAAAGATGAAGGGCAGCGCATACAGGATATCGACGATGCGCATCATCACACCGTCCACCAGACCGCCCGCATAGCCAGCAATGGCGCCGTAGGCGACGCCGATCAGCAGGGCTACCGCCGTTGCCAGACATCCGATCAGGAGACTGACCCGCCCGGCGATCAGCGTGCGCGCCAAAAGATCGCGACCATTGCCGTCGGTTCCAAAGAGGAAATAGCGCTTGATGATCGGCACGCTGACGGAAAGGCGCCTGCCGCCATCGCTGAGTTCGATCGCCTCGGCGGCGGCAAAGAGATCGGAGCGCTCGAAGAGGGCTGTCAGGCGCCGGTCGATCGGTCGCTCGGCGGTGAGACTGACCTCCACGCGCTCGCCTGATACCATCACGCGCTCGACCTTGGTGCGCATGCGCGCAGCGATACGGTCGATAGCCGGCCCGATCTGATCGGGGCGCGGATAGGCCGTCAGGCTTGGCGGGGTGCGGACATAATCGGTGAAGACGCGCGTGAAGTCATGGGGCTGGAGGGCTGGACCGACAATTGCTGCAAACGTCATGACGCAGAGAAAGACAAGGCTTGCCATGGCTGCCTTGTGGCGCTTGAGGCGTGCCCAGGCGCGCTGGTGCGGCGAGCCGGGCTGCATGTGGGCTGGCGGGGATGCGGGAGAATGCGCGCTCATGATTCTTGCACCCGTGGATCAAGAAGAGCGTAGAGAATATCGACGACAAGATTGAAAACCAGCACGAAAACCGCAATCAGCACAACGGTCCCCATCACCAGCGTATAGTCTCGGTTGAGCGCTGCATCGACGAAATAGCGACCAATACCCGGCAGACCGAAGACCGTTTCGACCACCAGTGAGCCTGTCAGCAGGGAGGCCGCCGCCGGCCCCAGATAGGAGACGACAGGCAGCAGCGCACCGCGCAGCGCGTGAAGGGCAACGCCAGTCTGCGACAGGCCATAGGCACGCAGGGTGCGAATATGGTTGGCGCGCAGCGCCTCGATCATCGATGCGCGCGTGAGGCGCGCTACAACCGCGATCTGCGGGAGCGCAAGCACGATCACCGGCATGATGAGGTTGCGGATGTTGCCATTGTCAAAGCCAGCGACCGGCAGCCAGTGAAGCGTCAGCGCCAGCAGGATTTGCAGCAGCGGACCGATGACGAAATTGGGGATCGTCAGGCCAAGCGTCGCGCCGACCATGACCGCATGATCCATGGTGCGGTTCTGGCGCAGCGCCGCGAGGGTGCCCAGCAACACACCAAGACCAAACGACAGCACCAGCGCCAGTGTGCCGAGCAGGATCGATACCGGCAGGCCGTGGCCAAGCAATTCGGCAACGGTAAAATCGCGCACGGAAAAGGATGGCCCGAAATCACCGCGCAGGAGCGATGCCAGGTAATTGCCATATTGAACGATCAGAGGCTGGTCGAGCTGGTAGATGCGCCGCAGATTAGCGAGTACCTGCGGATCAAGCGGTCGCTCAAGATCAAACGGCCCGCCAGGCGCCAGGCGGATCAGAAAGAATGACAGGGTGACGACGACAAACAGCGTCGGCACGCAGGCTGCCAGGCGACGGGTTACATAACCGATCATCGGCGGGGACGCCTGCCCTGACGATCAATTCCGGATCGACATGAAACGCGTGGCGTTGGCGCCGCGCAAATTCGGCGTGAAGCCCGAGAGCTTCGGCGAGATCAGGATGCGGTTTGTATAAAACAGCAAGGGCGCAACGGGCGCCTCGGCAAGCAGCAGGGTCTCGGCCTCGCGCAGAATACCAGCACGCGCCTCAAGGTTCAGTCCACGCGCCGCTGATTTCATCAACGCGTCGTATTTTGCATGTGCCCAGCTCGGGTAGTTGAGCCCGCCATTGCCGCTCTCGAACAGGAAGAGGAAATTCTGCGGATCGTTGTAATCAGCGATCCAGCCGGCGCGGGCGATGTCATAGGCACCCTTTTCGCGCAGAAAGGCAAAATGAGTTTTCGCGTCCGTCGAGATGAAACTGGTGTCAACCCCGATGCGTTTCCAGTCGCCCGCAAGGGCTACCGCCGTCGCCTTGTTGTTATCCGTTACATTATAGCGCAATTCCACTTTAAGCGGGTTTGAGGAGCCAAAGCCTGCCTCGGCCAGCAGTTTCCTTGCCGTTTCCTCGCGCTCGATCACCGACTGATCCTGCCAGGCGACGGCGCCGGGACTGCCATAATTCGCCGTGCCGGGCGGCACGAAGGAATAGGCAGGCACCAGTGTACCCGCCCAGATTTCTTCCGACAGCACCTCGCGGTCGACCGCCATAGCAAGGGCGCTGCGCACCCGCTTGTCGTCGAACGGGGGCTTTTTTGTATTGAAGGCGATGTAGTAGGTGCCAAGCAGCGGCGCGACGTTGACCTGGCTGCCAAGCTGCGTGCGCAGAGCCTTCAACTGATCGGCTGGAATGTCATTCATCGACAGGATTTCACCGGCGATGAAACGCCTTACCCCCGCAGCCGTGTCCTTGATGGGAATATAGTTCACCTGGTCGATCCTGACATTGGCCGCATCGTGAAAATGTGGATTCTTGACCAGGGTGATCATTGTGTTGGGGAGGTTTTCCTTCAGCATATAGGCGCCGTTGGAAACGAGATTGCCCGCTTTGATAAAATCAGCTCCAAGCGCGCTCACGCTTGCTTCATTCAGTGGGCTTGGCGTCTGGTGGGTGAGGAGTTCGAGAAAATACGGTGTGGGATGTTCAAGCGTGATCTCGAGCGTGCGCTCGTCGATTGCCTTGACCCCCAACGTCTCGACCGGCGCCTTGCCGGTGTTGATGCTCTCGGCCCCGGCGATGGGATAGATGATGCTGGCATATTTGGCGCCGGTTTTCGGATCAACGATGCGGCGGAAGGAAAAGACGAAGTCGTTCGCCGTGACCGCCGCGCCGTTCGACCATTTGCCATTGGCGCGCAGCCGGAAGGTATAGACCTTGCCATCGGCTGAAACCGTCCAGCTTTCGGCGGCACCTGGGACCACCCTGCCCTGTCCGTCATGAATGACAAGACCTTCATAAAGGTCGCGGACGAGGTTTGCTTCCGCCACCGTCGATGTTTTGTGGGGGTCGAGCGTCTCAGGGTCTGCATCATTGCCACGATGATAGACGGTCTGGGCAAGAACGGTCCCACTGGTCATGCCGATCAACGTCACAACAAGCAGCAGGGATTTACACCGATCAATAAGGGCCATGGCTCACCTATCCAACACGACCAGATGATCGAAGCACGAAGACATGGCAGGCGTCAAAGCGACAAGCGTCCGGCAGCAACCATGGTCAGACGTCATAATATGATAGCTGGACCCTATGGGACTAATTGCAGAAATCGCGTGGCGTTGGAGGCACGCAAATTGGGAATGAACCCGCTCAGACGGGCTGACACAAGGTAGCGCCCTGTATAATGGGCAATCGGTGTCAATGGGGTCTCATCGAGCATCACATCTTCCGCCTGGCGCAGAAGCATAAAGCGCCTGTCGGCATCGCGCTCACTCCGCGCCTCCTGCAACAGGCGATCGAAGGGAGGAAAAGACCAGCGCATCGTGTTCAGGCCACTGCCGCTTTCGAGCAGGAATAGGAAATTCTGTGGATCGTTGTAATCGGCAACCCAACCGGCCCGCGCGACGTCGTAATCGCCCTTGTCACGCAGATAGGCGAAATGCGTGCGTGAATCGGTTGCGACGAAACGGGTGGTGACACCGAGCTGTTTCCACATGTCAGCGACCGCCACCGCCATCGCCTTGTTGTTGTCGCTGGCATTGTAGCGCAATTCGACACTCAAAGGACGAGAGGCGGTGAATCCGGCCTCCGCCAGGAGCGCCTTCGCCCTGTCCTCGCGCTCGATGATCGACAGCGCCTGCCATGACGGATTGGCAGTTGTGGCAGCGGTTCCGGCCGTTCCCGGTGGAACGAAGCGCGCGGCGGCAATGATCGAACCGCTGGCGATGTCATCAGCCAGCACGTCGCGATCAATGGCGATAGAGAGCGCCTGACGCACACGCTTGTCGTTATAAGGCGGCTTGGCGGTGTTAAAGCCAAAGTAGATGGTGCCCTGCAGCGGGGCGATCATCAGCTGCTCGCCGTAGGCTAGGCGCAACGTCTTGATCTGGTCGCTTGGCACATCGGGCAGAAAATCAAGCTCGCCGGCACGAAAGCGACGCACACCGGCAGCGAGGTCCTTGACGAGGATATAATCGACAACATCGATGCTGACGGAAGCGGCGTTATGGAAGCGGATATTCTTCGTCAGGCGGATATGCGAGCCCGGTACGTTCTCGGCAAGCACATAGGCGCCATTGCTCACCAGTTTTCCCGGCGCGGTGAAGGCAGCGCCGTGGGCAGCGAGGCTCGCGCGATGAACGGGGAGCGTTGTTTGATGGGCGAGCAAGTCAAGAAAATAAGGTGTCGGGGTTTCGAGGGTGATGATCAGCGTATGGCGATCAGGCGCGGCTATGCCGAGAGCTTCGGGCGTCTTGGTACCGGCACTGATCGCCTCGGCGTTTCGGACAGGATAAATGACATTGGCGTATTCAGCACCGATTGAGGGGTCGACGAGGCGGCGCAGTGCAACGACGAAATCGTCCGCCGTCACCGGATCACCGTTTGACCATTGCCCATCATGTCTCAGCTTGAAGGTATAGGTCAGCGCATCGGGTGACACCGCCCAGCTTTCAGCGGCGCCCGGCGCCAATTCGCCGGTCCGGTCCTGAATCAGCAGACCTTCGAAGAGATCGCGAAGGATATGGGCTTCAGCGAGCGTGGAGCTGCGCTGCGGATCGAGCGTTTCAGGTTCGGCGTCATTGCCGCGATTGAAATGAACAGCGGCGCCCGCCGGACCTGCCGGGAGCGCCGCCATCATCAAATTTGCCAGGATAACAAAAGCGGGCGCGCACCATGCAACGCAGAGCCGCGCCCTCGTCATCAATGGGCGACAAACATTGTTGAGTTGTCATCGTCAGCGGTCTTGGCCCCGCCGGCGATCACTTCGCCCTCTTCCCACGTGATGGGGTCGGGCAGACGAACCAAAGCGTTTTTCAGGACCTCGTCCATGCGCTTGACCGGAATGATGGTGAGGCCGTTCTTCACATTATCGGGGATTTCGGCAAGATCCTTGACATTTTCGTCAGGAATTAGAACCGTCTTCAGCCCGCCGCGCAAAGCCGCCAGCAGCTTTTCCTTCAGACCACCGATCGGCAGCACGCGACCGCGCAGCGTCACCTCGCCGGTCATCGCCACGTCACGCCTGACCGGAATTCCCGTCATCACCGAGACGATGGTGGTCGCCATGGCGATGCCAGCCGATGGTCCATCCTTCGGGGTTGCCCCCTCGGGCACATGGACGTGGACGTCACGACGATCAAAGAGCGGCGGCTTGATACCGAAATCTATCGCCCGCGAGCGGACATAGGAGGCCGCTGCCGAAATCGATTCCTTCATAACCTCCTTGAGATTTCCGGTCACCGTCATTCTGCCCTTGCCGGGCATCATGACGGCTTCGATCGTCAGCAATTCGCCGCCCACTTCCGTCCACGCCAGGCCTGTGACAACGCCGACCTGATCTTCATCCTCAGCCGCACCAAAGCGGAATTTCGGAACACCCAGATAGGATTCAAGCACGTCCCTGGTGACCTTGACGCTCTTGCGCTTGCCCTTGGAGGCGACCAGCTCCGTCACGCCCTTGCGGCACAGCCGGGCGATTTCACGCTCAAGATTGCGTACTCCGGCTTCGCGCGTATAGCGGCGGATGACTTCCAGCAGCGCGTCGTCCTCAACCGACCATTCCTTGTCACCAAGACCATGGGCGGTGAGCTGGTGGGGAATGAGATGGCGCCGGGCGATCTCGACCTTTTCATCCTCAGTGTAGCCGGCGATACGGATGATCTCCATGCGGTCGAGCAGCGCGGGCGGGATGTTCAGCGTATTGGCGGTGGTGATGAACATCACATTCGACAGATCGTAATCGACCTCCAGATAATGATCGGCGAAGGTCGAGTTCTGTTCGGGATCGAGCACCTCAAGCAAGGCGGATGACGGATCGCCGCGGAAATCCATGCCCATCTTGTCGATCTCGTCGAGCAGGAAGAGCGGGTTGGTTTTCTTTGCCTTCTTCATCGACTGGATGATCTTGCCTGGCATCGAGCCGATATAGGTGCGACGATGCCCACGGATTTCCGCCTCATCGCGCACGCCACCCAGCGATACGCGGACGAATTCGCGCCCGGTCGCCTTGGCGATCGATTTGCCAAGCGAGGTCTTGCCCACGCCGGGCGGGCCGACGAGGCAGAGGATTGGGCCTTTCAGCTTGTTCGAGCGGCTCTGGACCGCCAGATATTCGACGATGCGCTCCTTGACCTTTTCAAGGCCGTAATGATCGTGCTCCAGCACGTTCTGGGCTGCGCTCAACTCCTTGTTGACGCGCGCCTTGCCGCCCCACGGGATCGACAGCATCCAGTCGAGATAATTGCGCACGACGGTTGCTTCCGCTGACATCGGCGACATCTGGCGCAGCTTTTTCAGCTCTGCAATCGCCTTTTCGCGCGCTTCCTTGGACAGCTTGACGGTGCGGATCTTCTCTTCGATCTCGGCCAGATCGTCCTTGCCATCCTCATCGCCGAGTTCGCGCTGGATCGCCTTCATCTGCTCATTGAGATAATACTCGCGCTGCGTCTTCTCCATCTGGCGCTTGACGCGGCTGCGGATCTTTTTTTCCACCTGGAGGACCGAGATTTCGCCTTCCATAATACCAAGAATGCGCTCGAGCCGCGCCTGAACCGTCGGCAGTTCCAGCAATTCCTGCTTCTCAGGGATTTTTACGGCAAGATGCGCTGATACCGTGTCAGCAAGCTTGTCCGGTTCGCTGATCTGCGTCACGGCGGCAACAATTTCAGCTGACAATTTCTTGTTGAGCTTCACATAGTTTTCGAACTCGGCGACGACCGAGCGCATGGTTGCGTCGACGGCCACCTTGTCACTCTTCCCATCGTCGATGAGGTCGGCACGCGCCTCATAAAAATCCTGGCGCGGATTATAACTGACGACGCGCGCACGCGCCGTCCCCTCGACCAGAACCTTGACGGTATTGTCAGGCAATTTCAGCAGCTGCAGCACATTGGCGAGCGTGCCAACCTCATAGATCGCATCATGCGCTGGATCATCATCGCCCGCATTGCGCTGGGTCACCAGCATGATCGGGCGGTCGGTACGCATGGTTTCCTCAAGCGCACGGATTGATTTCTCGCGCCCGACAAACAGAGGTACAACCATGTGTGGAAACACCACGATGTCACGCAATGGCAGGACGGCGTAAACATCCGATTTCTGGATCGTCGGGGGTGTCTTGTTCTTGTCGCTCATTGTTCAATTCCTTTCCGCGCGTCGTCGCGTCGGCAGTCCCACAGCCCGGGTTCGAGGACGTCGTCACTGACGACACCGGGTGTTCGTGTTCGAGGGCAACGAATCTTTGAAGACCAGCTTACGCTTCCACAGACCTGACTGCCAGAGAGGCGGCCATCGTCTGTCGTGTTGAGGGCTAGGTGGTTACGGCCTTGTAAATTGTCAAGAATACAAACCATACCGGCCGACATCACGAGCGCGGGATAACGGCATGTCAAAAGCCGACGTCAGGGGTTGATGCCGTAGCTGCGCACGCAGGGCATATATGAACCAGCCCAGTAGCCGCCATTTTGCGACGCGCACAGGCTTTGGATGTTCGCTGCCTCACTGGCGCCCCGCTGTTCGGCGCGGTGCTGCTGCAATACCGGACTGCTGTTGACGCGGCGCAGAAAACCCTGAGCACTGGGCAGAAGCTGCGCGCAGCGGCGCGCATAAGGGCTGCCTTCGTTGATGCAGTCACGCAAATTACTGATGAGAGATTCCGAATTATACTGACATTCGTCCTTATCAATAGCCGAGCGGGAGGCGGCGCATTGCTGGCGCGTGTAGGCGTATTGCCGCTCGGGATTCCATTGCGCTGCCGCCGGGTCTATTGACAGCTGCAGACAAGCTGCGGCGACCACCACAAACACCGCCAGGTACCGCATCGCCAGCCCTCTATCCTGTTACCCTTACCTTGGGGAATAGAATAGAAGGTGGCTGCTTTACAAGCCCTGTTTGCTTCAGGCGGTTGCGCCCTTTTCCTCGGGACGGTCGCTGTAAATATAGAGCGGACGTCCCTTCCCTTCGACAACCTCGCCGGAAAGGACGACTTCGGAGACGCCTTCAAGGCCGGGAAGATCGTACATTGTCTCCAGCAATATGCCTTCCATGATGGAGCGAAGGCCGCGCGCGCCAGTCTTGCGGTCGATGGCCTTGCGGGCGATGGCGCGCAGAGCGTCATCCTTCACGCTGAGATCGACCTGTTCCATCTCAAAAAGACGCTGATACTGCTTGACGAGGGCATTTTTGGGCTCGGTCAGGATTTTGATCAGCGCATCCTCGTCGAGATCGCCAAGGGTCGCGATGACCGGCAAACGGCCGATGAATTCAGGAATAAGACCAAAGCGGAGCAAATCCTCGGGTTCGACCATGCGGAACAGTTCACCCGTGCGACGATCCTCAGGAGCCGCGACGTTGGCGGCAAAACCGATGGAGGTCGAGCGCGAACGCTGCGAAATGATCTTTTCAAGGCCGGCAAACGCACCGCCACAGATGAAAAGGATGTTGGTCGTATCGACCTGCAGGAATTCCTGCTGCGGATGCTTGCGCCCGCCCTGCGGCGGCACCGAAGCAACCGTTCCTTCCATGATCTTCAGCAAGGCCTGCTGCACGCCCTCGCCCGAGACGTCGCGGGTGATCGAGGGATTGTCGGATTTGCGGCTGATCTTGTCGACCTCGTCAATATAGACGATCCCGCGCTGCGCCCGCTCGACGTTGTAATCGGCAGCCTGCAACAACTTCAGAATGATGTTCTCGACGTCTTCACCAACGTAACCAGCTTCCGTCAGCGTGGTCGCATCCGCCATGGTGAAAGGCACGTCAAGAATGCGCGCCAGCGTCTGGGCGAGCAGTGTCTTGCCCGAACCGGTCGGACCGACCAGCAGGATGTTCGACTTTGACAATTCTACTTCGTTGTTCTTGGCCGCATGATTGAGGCGCTTGTAATGATTGTGAACGGCCACCGACAGCACCCGTTTGGCATGCTCCTGGCCGATGACGTAATCATCCAGCACCTTGCAGATCTCGCGGGGCGTCGGTATCCCGTCGCGCGATTTGACGAGCGAGGATTTGTTTTCCTCACGAATAATGTCCATGCACAGTTCGACGCATTCATCGCAGATGAACACCGTCGGCCCGGCGATGAGTTTACGCACCTCATGCTGGCTTTTGCCGCAGAACGAGCAGTAAAGCGTGTTCTTTGAATCGCCGGTTGCCTTGCTCATGCCCGTCAAGCTCCTGTTCTATCCTCCGGCTGCGCTGTGACAGACGCATTCCCAGAAGTGAATTACCGAGTTGGCGTCCTAGACCCGGACGCCAATCTGACCATGGTAACCGATCGAAGATCAAGAAGGCTTTAATTCGATCAGACAGATTTCATAGCTCACGCGATCACGTTCGCATGAGCGTCACATTGTCGCCGCTCAGGGCTTTGCGCTCTCTTCCGGGCGTTTTTCCATGACCTGATCGATAATGCCCCAGCTCTTGGCGCCCTCGGCGGTCATGAAATTATCACGCTCGAGCGCCGTCTCGACTTCCTTGAGATTGCGCCCGCAATGGCGGACATAGATCTCGTTCAGGCGCAATTTCAGGCTCTCCACCTCCTTGGCGTGGATGAGGATGTCGGTCACCTGACCCTGGTAGCCGCCCGAAGGCTGATGGACCATGATGCGCGCATTGGGTAGCGCAAAGCGCTGATCCTTGGCGCCGGCTGCCAGAAGAAGCGAGCCCATCGACGCCGCCTGACCGACACATAATGTCTGCACGGCGGGGCGGATGAACTGCATCGTGTCATAGATCGCCAGCCCCGAGGTGACCACGCCGCCGGGTGAATTGATGTACATGGCGATCTCTTTCTTGGGGTTTTCAGCCTCAAGAAACAGCAGCTGGGCGACCACCAGCGAGGCCATGCCGTCCTCGACCGGTCCGGTGAGGAAGATGATCCGCTCTTTCAGCAGCCGTGAATAGATATCATAGGCGCGTTCGCCGCGTGCGGTGCTCTCGACCACCATGGGCACGAGATAACTACCATATGTTTCAACAGGATCGCGCATGTTTCCTCGCCTAAAGAATCGGGATGTTTCCGGCCTCGCGCCGGAAATCTCCGCCGATATTGAGAGTGAGCTCGATCAGAGCCCGACTCATTCGCAGATGGGTATTATGCCGCCGTTGTGTAAGAGGCTGCAAATATTCTTGCGCAACGAGGCTAACGGCCAGCTGGCGTGAAGCTCGTTATTCAGCCTTCTTGCGGGTGCGCTTGGGCTTGGGTGCCTCGGCCTCAGCCTCGGTGCCGGGCTCACCTTCCTCAGGCGCGAAAAGAGCCGCACGCTCAATCTTGTTCTCGCTCACCTTGGCAAGTTCAAGGATATAGTCGACGGCCTTCTCCTCAAAGATAGGAGCGCGCAATTCCGCCAGCGCTTCCGGGGTCTTGCGGTAGAATTCGATCACTTCGCGCTCCTGGCCGGGAAACTGGCGGGCACGTTCGAAAAGGGCGCGGTTGATCTCTTCATCCAGCACCTTGATCTGGTTGCGCTCGCCGATTTCAGCCAGCAACAGGCCGAGACGGACCCGGCGCTCGGCGATCTTGCGGTAATCGGCCTTGGCCTCTTCCTCGTTCGTACCCTCGTCGGCGAAGCTGCGACCGGCGCGCTCCATGTCGGCGGTGAGATTGCGCCAGATGGCGTCCACTTCCTGATTGACCAAAGTAGGCGGCAGATCGAATTTATATTCACCATCAAGGACATCGAGAAGGCGACGCTTGAGGCGACGGCGCGACTGGGCGCCGTCCTCGCGGGCGATCTGATCGCGCACCGCCTCTTTCAGCTTGTCGATCCCTTCAAGGCCCAGCGTCTTGGCGAAATCATCATCCAGCTTGAGATCGCCTGGGGCTGCCACTTCGCCAACGGTAACGGCAAAGCTCGCCTCCTTGCCGGCCAGATGGGCAGCCTGGTACTCGGCCGGGAATGTGACCTTGACGGTGCGCTCATCACCGCTTTTGGCGCCGATCAGCTGGTCTTCAAAACCAGGAATGAAGCTCTTTGACCCCAATACCAGGGAAATGCCTTGAGATGTTCCCCCCTCGAAGGCTTCGCCGTCAATGGTGCCGACGAAATCGATGGTCAGCCGATCGCCATCCTTCGCCATGTCGCCTGCATCGCGGGCAACAAAAGGCCGGTTCTGATCGGCGATGCGCTGGACGGCCTCGTCGATATCCTTGTCGGTCACGTCGGTAACGTCGCGCACCAGTGAAATCGATTTGAAATCCATCAATTCGATGGCCGGCAGCACTTCGAGCGCCATCGTATAGGACAAATCGCCGCGCCCCTCGATGACTGCGGTCAATTCGTCCTGATCTTCCGGAAAATTGACCTTTGGTTCGCTTGCCAATTTGAGCTTGTTATCAACCGTGATCGTCCGGGTGGCTTCCCCCACCGCATCATTGACCACTTCAGCCATCGCCGACTTGCCGTAGACGCGCTTCAGGTGCGCCAGCGGCACCTTGCCCGGCCTGAAGCCGGGGATGTTTGCGCGCGCGCGCATCTCTTCCAGACGCGCCGACAGCTTGCTGCCCAGATCGCCGGCGGTGACGACGACCTTGAATTCGCGCTTCAGCCCGTCATTCAGCGTTTCGGTAACTTGCATGGAATTCTTCCTTGGATAATTGGCGCAAAACCAACAACGCCATTTTCAGGCACGGCGGCGCGGATACGCTTCAAGATCGCGCGGTGCTACAGGAGTGAGCCGGGTTTTTCAAGGCGGCTGCATCCGCCACAAGAATGTTAGGTGGTGCGGGCGGAGGGACTCGAACCCCCACGACTTGCGCCGCTGGAACCTAAATCCAGTGCGTCTACCAGTTCCGCCACGCCCGCGCGCGGCGCTCTATATCATGGGTTACGTCACTCCGCGCGCGGAAAATCGACCTTTACCCATCAGTTTCCCTGGTCATAACTTACCTTCGATCCGTCATCAGCAACACCGTCTGCAGCACGAGAAACCCGGCGGCCATGGTAAGAAAACCAGCTGCCTGGGCATCATTTCCTGCATACCTGTCTATCATCACGTAGAGCACGACCAGAAACGCGATCCCAAAGCCAAGAACGGTCTTCGACATGAGACACCTCCGTTTCAAAACGGGACATCGCCGGAGCAAGACATTGCCCCGGATCGCAACACTGCCAGAGGCGTGCCAGAGGGGCACGGGGTCTGGTGCGAACCGCCGCGAGGTCATTGGAGGCGGGCTGATGCTCCCCTTCCTCACCATGAGCCGCGCCCATGGCGAGCCGGGTTACATTGTGCCCCCACGCCATTCACCCCAGATGCTGACCATCGGGCAAACTCGCGTCCAGTTATTGCCGGCGTCGGCGCTTGCGAGCGAGTTGCTGTCGATAAACGGGCCTGCCGGCGATGACGCTTTGAGATTGCGCGCGGGCAGCGAAGAACCTGTGATCATCAGAAACACCCTCGATCAGCCGGTCTTGGTGGTTGCGCGCGGCTTTCGCGGCGACGGGTTTGCGAGCAGCGGCGAGACGATCAGTGCGATGAGTGAGCGGACGCTTGCGTTGCGCCCGCATCGCAGTGGCACATGTCTGCTGGTGCCATCGCCGCTTGAACCAAAGCTCAGCGAGCGCGGAATGGCGGGCCTGCTGATCGTCGAGGACAAGGAACAGATCGCCGTTGACAATGATGTCGGCGTTCTTCTCAAGGATTTTCGCCTGGCGCCCGATGGCTCCATTGTGCCGCCGACAGGGCCACGACTGGGTAACGCCCTTGCGGTCAATGGTCGATTGGAGCGGTTTGATGTACCGATCCGCCGCCATGAAAGGCTGCGGCTGCGGCTTGCCAATGCGTCCACCGTCCGCATTCTCGTTCTGGAGATGCGCGGGTTCGTGCCACGCATCGTCGCTCTCGACGGGGTGTCGTGCGAGGTTTTCGAACCGGCTGGGAACAAAATTGTCCTGCCACCCGGTGGGCGGGTTGATCTGTTGGTCGAGATCAATTCCAATCCCGATGCGCCGCTGGCCATCTCGACCCGTTTCGGGCCGATCGATGTGGAGCTTATCGGCCTGCCTTTTGTCGAAGACACCCCGTTGCGACAGGGTTTGCCTGAGCCCCTGACCGGTCTGCCGGAGATTAAGGGACTGCGGCTTAACCTGGCGAAAGCCCTGCGCGTTGGCATTTCGCCCGAGGGTCGATACTGGCTTGGAGAGGCGCAGGACACGCAAACCCCGCCACCGTTGTTTTCGGCCGTGCTCGGCCGAACAATCGTTCTTGTTATCGATAATTTGCGCCCGACAGCCGCACTTCTCCATTGTGACGGCGCGCATCTGCGCCCGCTTGATGGCCTCGATGATGGCGTCAAGCCCTGGGTCCTCGACACGGTGCTGCTGGAACCAAGCGAGCGCCTGCTCATGGCCTTCGTCGCCGAACGCCCGGGACTTCACCGTCTCTACTGGCGCGATCTGGCAGCGCCATTTGGCGGATTTGTCTGCCGTTTTTCAATTGTAACGTAATTAACAATTTTTTATTATTATTTTATGTATTTGTTGTTATAGAAATTACAAATATAATTATATATCATTTTTTTTGATTTTTATTTAAATAAAAAAAATATAAAAACTTTTTTATTTTGTACAATCAACAGAAACATCTTAGTGCTTACGTTATGACGTACTAGATTTTTTTGTAAACTACATTTGTCATTAAAGGAGTCCCATGTCAATTCCATCAGTATTCCAACTTCATCCGCAGTCCAAATCAGCTCTCGCCGTCGCGGCATTGCTGCTGAGTGTCGCGCTGCCGACGCCTGCCAGCGCTCAGGCAAGGCCAGCCACTGCGCAGCAGACGTCTCGCATTTGCGCAGCCCTTCAATCGAGCCTGCCGACGTCCTTTTACGAGTCGTTATGCGGCGCAAATCCTACCTTGTCGATCGGTCTGCTGCCCAAGTCAGGTTCCGCCTCGTCCACATCCGCGCGTACACCCAGTGAACAGACCGCGGCCGTCCCGGCTGGTCCAACCTACCCGCTTGAATGTCTGTCAGCTGCAAATGCCCATCGTGTCGACGCATTCGGTGCCTTTGTCGCCGAGGATACGCGGCCTGCGGTGATCGCCGCCAACGCAGCGACCGTAAACACCGCCATCGAAACGCTGGGGTCCAAGGGTGGTGGTACCATCTGCCTGCCGGAAGGGCGCTATACGCTCGGATTCAAAACAGGCTTCCCCTCAAACGCCAATCTGACGGCTGCGATCGTCATCGCCCGGGATAACATCACGCTGTGGGGCGCAGGCCCCGGGCGCACGGTACTGCTCACGCCACCGACCTACCAGGTGGTCAACGGGAAAGTTCTGCGCGGGCGCGGTATCCATATCCAGGGGACAAGGACTGCTACGGCTCCACGGCTCAATATCACGCTGAAACGTTTCGAGCTTGACGGTCAGGCGGGATGGACGGGCAAGTATTACTGGCCAGCCGATGTTGGAACCGGCGATGGTTGGGATATCACCCACAAGGGTATTGTTCCCTCGCAGGACACTCAGGTCGACAACGTCGTTCTCGAAGACATCCATGTGCATCGTTACCGTGGCGAAATCATCTATGTCGGCGGTCTCGGCATGAAGCGGCTGCATCTCAATCGCGTCAAATCCGAAGATACCAACGCTTCAACCTACAATGCGACGGCTGATGCAATCGTTGAGAATTCGGAATTCGGCCTCAGCCGCTTCTGGATTGAAATCGGCACAGCCTTTCAGGGTAAATCGGGCACGTTCCGCAACAACAACTTTCACAGCGCCCGCGGCGCCCAGGGCATCGCGCTCGCCCAGGGCGACGGTCTTGAACAGCCCTATACCTTCATTAACAACCGATTTTCGGACTGCGTCGGTGTCTTCGGCTTCTATGGCGGTGTCGGCGGCCCGATCAAGATCACCGATAATACCGCCAGCAACTGCCCGACGGGTGGCTTTGTCCGGTTCGGTTCCGCCCCCAACACCGTTGTGGCTGGTCTGAGGATCAACAAGAACATCTCGGTTGAACGCAACACGATTTCCGGATTCGAATTGTTCATGGGCCTCGGCGGACAGATCGAAAACCTGCTGGTGCAAAACAACAGTTTTCGCAGCGCTGATCTTAAAGCTTCAAACAGCGTGATCTACGGGGCGGCGGGCGACTACAAAAACATCAAGATTGCCAATAATGTATTCAGCGAGACGCGCCCGCCCTCGCAAAACAGTCTGATTTTTGTCGGCACACGCCCCTTGTTCTCAGGTAACAGCTACAGCATCCTTTCCGGTGCCCGTTACTCAAGTGTCGTTGCTGCAGGCAAAGTTGTTATGCCGGTTTATGAGCTCTTCCCGATCCATGCTGCCAGTTCGCTCGTGACGGCAGCGCTCAACACCGACCAGTACGCTGACGGACAGATCATCAAGATCACCGGCGGCGGTCCATCCGCGCGCGTTGTCTTCGCCGCCGGCGGCCAGAATGGCTATGCAGTGCCGGCAACTCGCACCTTCACCGGCACGCAGACGATGGAGCTTCGCTACAATGCTGCCGCCAAGATATGGAACGAAATATCGTTCTCGGAAACCGGCGTCACGGCGGCTCGCTAGACCGGCACTTTGGCACAGATTGCGTTTGCACCCATTCGCAATCTGTCCTCGCCTTATCGCCTTCGCACGCCGTTATCGAAACGCCGATTACCGTGTTTTCTCAGCATATGCTCAACCACGTGACGAGGCGGGCTGCCGACACCGGTAGCCCGTCTTTGTCGTCAAGCCTGACAGCGCTTCAGGCCAGTTCTGGCGAAGGTGGTGACGAGTGTTCACCGCGCTTTTTTCACGCTCTCGCGGCACTCTTTAGCAAACAAATATCTGTTTAATTTTTATGCAATTTGCCTATTATTTAGGCAAATCCGGCCCAATATGGGGGATATCGAGCTTTTTACCCGCCGATCAACCGATAATTCCTTTCCTTTTTTCGTCTGGCAACTGGCACGTCCCCTGCTAGGGTGAGCGCTGAAAGTGGCCCGAAAGCGGGCGCCGCTCATAAGACATCATGGTTTAAAAGGCCGGGGAAAGCTCAGGACAAATTTCATGAAAAAAATCGAGGCGATCATCAAACCCTTCAAGCTCGACGAAGTGAAGGAAGCGCTGCAGGAGGTGGGGCTTCAAGGCATCACAGTCACCGAAGCCAAGGGTTTTGGCCGCCAGAAGGGGCACACCGAGCTTTATCGTGGGGCAGAGTACGTGGTCGATTTTCTGCCGAAGGTGAAGATAGAGGTGGTGCTGCGCGATGATCAGGTCGAATCGTCGATCGAGGCTATCCGCAAGGCAGCCCAGACAGGGCGCATCGGCGATGGCAAGATTTTCGTGTCGACCATAGAAGAGGTCGTGCGCATCCGTACCGGAGAAACCGGCGAAGACGCGATTTGAGGATTTAGCGCGGGGAGAAGGATGTTCACCGCCATCCAGGCCGACATCCACCGCGTGCTGATTGCAGAAGGTTCCGCAACCGGGGCCATGAAAAGGGGAAAACTATGAAGACTGCAAAAGATGTCCTGAAGCTGATCAAGGACAAGGATGTGAAATATGTCGATTTCCGCTTCACCGATTATCGCGGTAAGTGGCAGCATCTGACGTATGACGTGACGATGGTTGACGAGGACATGTTTGCTGAAGGCATCATGTTCGACGGCTCGTCGATTGCCGGGTGGAAGGCGATCAATGAATCCGACATGATGTTGATGCCTGATCCTTCCAGCACCACGGTTGACCCTTTCTTCGCGCAAACGACGATCTCGGTGGTTTGCGATATTCTCGACCCGATCTCAGGCGAGCATTACAATCGCGACCCGCGCTCGATTGCCAAGAAGGCGGAAGCCTACGTCAAGCAGCTCAAGATCGGCGATACGATCATGTTCGGCCCTGAAGCCGAATTTTTCATCTTCGATGATGTGAAATACGCCGCCGACCCCTACAATACCGGCTTTCGCGTCGACAGCATGGAATTGCCGACCAATACGGATGCCGAATATGAGTCCGGCAATCTTGGTCACCACATCGCCACCAAGGGCGGTTATTTCCCAGTGCCGCCGCTCGACAGCTGCCAGGATATCCGCTCCGAAATGCTCGCTGCCATGGCGCAGATGGGCGTTACGGTTGAAAAGCACCATCACGAAGTGGCTTCCGCCCAGCACGAGCTTGGCATGAAGTTCAACACGCTGGTGACCATGGCCGACCAGCTGCAGATTTATAAGTACTGCATCCACAACGTCGCCCAGGCCTATGGCAAGACCGCAACCTTCATGCCAAAGCCCGTTTATGGCGATAACGGTTCGGGCATGCACTGCCACCAGTCGATCTGGAAGGATGGCAAGCCGCTGTTTGCCGGCGACAAATATGCCGGCCTGTCGGAAGCCTGTCTGTTCTACATCGGCGGCGTCATCAAGCACGCCAAGGCGATCAACGCCTTCACCAACCCGACGACCAATTCCTACAAGCGTCTGGTTCCGGGCTTCGAGGCCCCCGTGCTGCTCGCCTATTCGGCGCGCAACCGCTCGGCCTCCTGCCGTATTCCGTGGACGAATTCGCCCAAGGCCAAGCGCGTGGAAGTGCGCTTCCCCGATCCGGCTGCCAACCCCTATCTCGGTTTCGCAGCGCTGCTGATGGCCGGCATCGACGGCATCGTCAACAAGATCCATCCGGGCGAAGCCATGGACAAGGATCTCTACGATCTGCCGCCGCGCGAGTTGAAGAAGATCCCGACGGTATGCGGAAGCTTGCGCGAGGCCCTCGTCTCGCTCGACAAGGACCGCAAATTCCTCACCGCCGGCGGCGTCTTCTCGGACGACATGATCGACAGCTATATCGACCTCAAAATGGGCGAAGTGATCCGCTTCGAGCATACGCCCCATCCGGTCGAATACGCGATGTATTATTCCTGCTGAGCGGGTTTATCAGGTAACGGAAAGGGCGGCTTCGGCCGCCCTTTTTGTTGAATTGACAAGGTAATGCCAAACTCACTGACGATAAACCTGCCATCACGGGCTGCCCGGATGGCCGCTGTGACCCCTGCCCCGGCAACGTCCTGTGAAGACCGGCGCACAGATGACCATAACATGCGATTATCATCGCAGTGATTCGGGGCCACGCCCCGGCCCTCCAGGAGACCTGCCCATGGCACGCGACAATTCGGCAAAGGTGCCGGATCTCTTTGCCAGCATTGAGCGAACGGCGCCCGCCGCGAAGCCGGCTCGTGTGGTCGCGCCGGCGAGTGATGGCACCTATAACGCTTCCGCAATCGAGGTCCTTGAAGGTCTGGAGCCGGTGCGGCGGCGCCCCGGCATGTATATCGGCGGCACCGATGAAAAGGCACTCCATCATCTCTTTGCCGAGGTCATCGACAACGCCATGGACGAGGCGATTGCCGGTCATGCGAGTTTCATTGAAGTGGAGATGAGCGCTGACGGCGTGCTGGCGGTGAGCGATAACGGGCGCGGTATTCCGGTTGATCCGCATCCGCGCTTTCCGCAAAAATCGGCGCTGGAAGTGATCATGTGCACACTGCACGCCGGCGGCAAATTCGGCTCGGGTGCCTATGAGACATCAGGCGGCCTTCACGGCGTTGGCGTATCGGTCGTCAATGCGCTTTCTGAAATGCTGGAAGTCGAAGTGGCACGCGGGCAGATGCTCTACCGCCAGACGTTTTCGCGCGGGCTGCCGACGAGCGAGCTTCAGACGCTCGGCAAAGTCGCCAACCGGCGCGGCACCAAAGTACGCTTTATCCCGGACGCGGAGATATTCACCAAGGGTGCGCGCTTTGATCCGGCCCGCGTCTTTCGCATGGCGCGCGCCAAGGCCTATCTCTTTGCCGGCGTCGAAATCCGCTGGCGCTGCGATGCGGCGCTCGCCGAAAAAGACAAGGTGCCGACCGAGGACACTTTCAAGTTTCCCGGCGGGCTTGGCGACTACCTGCAAAGCCGGCTTGATACCAGCCTGCAGGTGGTGCCGGCGCTCTTTGCCGGGCGCAGCGAGAAGCGCAGCGGCCATGGCGCGGTCGAGTGGGCGGCGGCCTTCGTCGTCGACGAGGCGCAATGCTCGTCTTACTGCAACACCATCCCGACGCCTGAGGGTGGCACCCATGAGGCGGGCCTGAGGCTGGCGCTGCTCAAGGGCTTCAAGGCCTATGGCGAACTGGCGGGCAACAAGAAGATCGCCCAGGTGACGTCGGATGATTTGGGTGTTGCCCTGCAGGCAATGGTCTCGGTCTTTGTGCGCGAACCGGAATTCGTCGGCCAGACCAAGGACCGGCTGGCAACGATCGAGGCCGGACGGATTGTCGAGAATGCGGTGCGCGATGCCTTCGACCATTGGCTGGCGGATGACCCGGCACGCGCCAACCGCGTCGTCGATTTTCTCATCGACAGGGCCGAGGATCGCCTGCGCCGGCGAGCAGAAAAGGAAACGTTGCGCAAGACGGCCACCAAGAAATTGCGCCTGCCGGGGAAGCTAGCCGATTGCGCCCAGGCGGGTCTAGCCGGATCAGAGCTATTCATCGTCGAAGGTGATTCCGCTGGCGGTTCAGCCAAGCAGGCGCGCAATCGCGCCACGCAGGCCGTGCTGCCGCTGCGCGGCAAAATCCTCAACGTCGCTGCGGCCGGCAAGGACAAGGTCCGCGACAATCAGCAGCTCTCCGACCTGTTGATGGCGCTGGGGGTGGGCACCGGCCATGCCTACCGCGAGGAGGATCTGCGCTACGAGAAAATCATCATCATGACGGATGCCGACGTGGACGGCGCCCACATCGCCTCACTGCTCATCACCTTCTTCTGGCGCCAGATGCCGAAGATCATCGAGGGGGGACGGGTTTTTCTTGCCGTCCCTCCCCTCTATCGCCTCAGCCAGGGCGGCAAATCGGCCTATGCGCGGGACGATGCGCACAAGGATGATTTGCTGCGCACCATGTTTTCCGGCCGCGGGCAGGTCGATATCTCCCGCTTCAAGGGCCTTGGCGAAATGATGCCGGCGCAGTTGAAGGAGACCACCATGGATCCGGGCAAGCGGATGCTGCTCAAGGTGATGGTGGCGCGCGAGGATGTCGAATTGGCCGAGGCGGCTGTCGAGCGGCTGATGGGCAACAAGGCCGAATCCCGCTTCACCTTCATCAGTGAACGGGCGCCCTACGCGAGCGGGCTGATTGATATCTAGGGTCAGGACCGATTAATTTAGGCAAAACGGCATGGCACGAATGGATAAAATGGCAGGAGAAGCCTGAAAAGCATACCCCTTGGTATGGTTGAGGGCTTCGACGAACCAGGTTGCCATTCGTGCCTTGTCCTTCGGATGGGGTGAAATGACGCGATCTTTATGTCGCAAGCCTTTGAAAGTCAGACGACTTCCTGCAGGCCTGCTCCTCAACCTCGCGCCATTTCTCTCCCACCGTTTCGTCCAAATTAATGGGTCCTGACCCTAGACCATCAGCCCGTCAAGCCGATATGGTTTGACGGATAAAGATGAAGCTAAAACAATAACTTGCGGCAGATTACCTGATGTAATCATGTCGAATTGCGATCCAATAAGCTTCATGGAAGCGACGATAGCCGGAGGTTCAGCTGTCCGCACGACCACGTGCAGCGCCGGCAACCCGGAAATGATATACAATATTGACAATCGCGGCGCATGCGCGCCCGCCTGTTGGCTTAATGAACTCCCGGGTTATTCCCCCGGGAACCATGTTTTTGAACCAGGATGCAATCCTTTGGTTGTATCATCAGGTTACAAGAACAGAAGGGGGCATGAATGGCCCGTATCCTCGTGCTGGTTATCGCCCTGGCTGCGACATTGGCGATTACGGTTGATTTTTCGTGGCTTCACAGGGGCGCTGCCCCCAATGCAGATGAAATCCGGCTGGCTTTCGACCGTGGGCTGGCTGCGGCCCCTGACGGGCAGATCCAGACTGTCATCACCCAGCTCGATCCGTCGCGTTGCGTGGCGCGCAGTTCGCCGATTTACTCAGGCGGTGTCTATCGCTGCCGCGTGCGGCTGGAAACGTCGCTCTCCACTGGCGAGCGGCATGGCGCCGATGCCTCGCTCACCATCGCGCCCTTTGAGCGGGAATGGACGGTAATTTCGCTCAGTACGCTTAAGGAATGAGCGCGCCAGAAGGTGCTTCAAACCCACCAATCAGCCAAAAGCCGCGTCAGCGTTTGTGGCTTCTCGAGCGTGGAGAGATGACCGCAATCAGGGATGATTTCAAGCCGCGCGCCGGTAATTCCATGAGCGATCTCCTCGGCTTGCGCCAATGGTGTGGCGCTATCCTCGGCACCGACAACAACCAGCGTTGGAACAGCGATTGCTGGCAGGATCGACAACGCTGACTGCCGTGCAGCAATTGCCATCAACTGGCGGACGAACGCATCGGCTCCGGTCTCGGCCATCATGTCAAAGTAAATCTGCTGCAGATGGCGGTCTTCATGGCGTGCGGGATGGACGTAGCCCGGATAAAGCGCGGCTGCCGCGCTCATCAGCTCTCCTTGTCCGACACGCGCGGCAAGCTCGCGGCGGGTTTCCTTGCGCTCTTTGCTGTCTGCAACCGCGTTGGTATCGAGGAGCGCCAGGCGGGTCACCCGCTCGGGCGCCAGGCGCATGATCTCGAAAGCGATATATCCGCCCATCGACAGGCCGGCGAGCGCGAAGCGCGGTGGTGCGTGATCGAGAAAGCGCCGGGCGATGTCACCCATGCTGCTGTCAGCACGATGATCAACGACCATCACCTCGCCATGGGATTTCAGTGCCGGAAGTTGCGGGCCAAAAAGTCCTGCGGTGCAGCCGAGGCCCGGTACAAGAACCAGCGGTGAATCGGCCACAATCAATATCCTTTTTGCGTTTTTTATCACAGGGCGGTGCGCAGAAAGATTGACTTTGCACGCCCTGTCTCTATGTTACTAGCGTGCGCTTGGACTAATTCAAGCGCTCATTTCGTTGCGAAAGCCTGACGTTGCTTCGCTAACACTCTGTCCAAGAAAAGTAGCTTCATGTCATTTTCCGACCTCGGCTTGTCCGAAAAGGTCCTGACCGCAGTAAGTGCTGCCGGTTATAGCGAACCAACCCCCATCCAGTCCGAGGCCATTCCTC
>JAKFVK010000057.1 GCA_021732205.1 Hyphomicrobiales bacterium
TGAGTACAATGGCGACGGCCTTGTAGAGTTCAACCGGTATCTGCTGATCAAGCTCGACCTGCGACAGCGCTGCGGCCAGCACCGGATTCTGGTCGATGGATATATTGTTCGCTTTCGCCGCCTCGACAATGCGGTCAGCCACATGACCTTCGCCCTTGGCAATGACGGTGGGTGCCTTGCCTTTGTTTCGGGCGTAGGCAAGCGCAACGGCAATCTTGCGGGCTGGCGATTCACTCATGTCTGACGATCCACATAATGACCGCCGCCCTGGTTGGGGCGTTGCGGTTTGCCAAGGCGGGCTGCGACCTCGCCAATCGGCAGATCAGCCTTGCGCAGATCGCGCCGCAAATCCGACAGCCCGTCGCGCAGCGCCCTCCCCGTGGTTTCGCGCTCCGCCCACAGCGTGGCGCTGACGCCACTGCTCGCATTGCCCGGTTGCCAGACAATGACCGCGCTGACCGGACCCGCCGGCTCACTGTCAAGCGCAAACCACAGACGATAGGTGGGAAACGCGCCACCAACGCCCGCCGGCTGCGCCTCGCGCTCAACTGCCACTTGCAACGTGGTCGTCTGCTGCCTGATCTGGACAGGTATCTCCACGTAATAAGACGTCTGCAAGGTCGGTTGCGATTTCTGATCGCTTGGCACGACCTGGTCACCATGGCGGCTGACGAGTTGCGACAGACGAATACGCGAGAGGGCTGCTTCCGTCTGGTCGAGCAGATGGCTCGCAATCTCGTCGACCTTGGCGTTGGCTGGAATGTCGCCGCTTGCCGGGCGCTGTGCTTCCGGGATTTCACCACGATGCGGAGGCGCGAGGCGCTCACTCTGGTCGCGAGCGCCGGTCGTGCGGGCAGCGCCTTCAGGAGAAGCTGCCTGTGATGCTTCAGGCGAGGCGCCCAGCTCCGCTGCCGTTTGAACCGAAGCCGCACCCGCTTGCGGCACGAGTTTTGTCAACTGGTCACGCAGCCCGAGCAGCACGGCTTTCAAATCAGCGCTGAGAACAGTTTTGTTATTGCCGCCTGCCAGGGCGTTTTCAAGGAAGACGCCTGAATTGGCGATCGCGTCGATCAGGCCGTTGGTGGTGATGCCCTCATCCAGGCTGATATTCGCCGCAGCCGCCTTGTTCACCGCATCACGCAAGGGCGCGGGCAGGTCGCGCGGGCGTTGTTGCAAGGCCGCGAGATTAGCAAAAACCGGGGCTAAAGGACCCTGTTTTGCAACGCTGCTTGAAATTGCCGAAGACAGCGCGGCGTTGAGGGCGGCGACGACCTCGCCGGTTTGGCTGGTTGTTGCCGGGGGGGCGGTGACCGGCTGTCGCGCGCGCACATCGACGACGACGCCGTCATTTTGGGTAACGGTGTTTGACACGCTCTGAAGTGCCCCGCCCGGTTGCGAAGCAAGCCCGGCGCGCAGGTTCGCGGCACTGCCATCGCCCGCACGCGGCACGACCAGGGTCGCTGGCGAATTGGCGCCGGTGACGATGCGCGCCGCCGGGTCGACCAGTCGCGGGGGAGCGTTCTCGCCTGCAACCAGGCTCAGCGAAATCTGGCCTGTCGTGCCCAGGATCAGCAGGCGCACTCTCGAGCCAATCGCGACATCGACTTTAGTTGCAATGTCGAGTGCGCCCTGCGCGGTTAACACCCGCAGCACCCCATCGCCGATGATCTGCTGAACGCGCGCATCAAGCGTGCGACCGTCTACCAGGGTCAGCGGAAGCGATCCGCTCACCAGCGATCCAAGCGCTGATTGTTGGGCGGCGATCTGGGCTGTGGAAATTTCAGCCACGCGGTTCTCCCATATGATTCGCTCAATTATTATCGTTTATTCAGCAAAATTCTCCTAATCTGATCCTGAAAATGGAAGATAAACAGCAATTAGATATGGGCGCGCGCTGCATCGACAAGTCGCAGCTGCACGCGCTCGCGCCCCTGCCAGCGATTGAGCGACAAATGGCCTGCGGCATGGATCGTCTTGCCGCGTGAGGCAAGCAGAAAATCGCCCAGCGGCGTACCGACGGCACGGAAGGCGATCGCCGAAATCTCGCTCCCATCGCCGGTGGCCAATGTGGCGCGGATATGCTGGGTGCCGGCGATATCAGCGTAGCGCAGGCGATGGGCAGGAAAGGCCAGCAAAGGCTCAGAGCGGCCTGTGCCAAAAGGTCCGGCCCGCGCCAGCTCATGTACAAAGGGGACGGTGGCGCTCGCAGCCGACATCGCCGCGTCAAAATGTCGTTCGCGCGTGCCGCGTGCCTGTTCGACAGCGGATCGCAATACTCCCACGAGGAAGCCACGGAAATCGGCAAGCCGTGAAGCGTCGAGCGTCACGCCGGCGGCCATGGCGTGTCCGCCGCCCTTCAAGAGGATACCATCGCTCACCGCATGGCGGACTACCTGACCAAGATCGACGCCTGCAATCGAGCGACCGGAGCCGGTGGCAACGCCCTGACGAACCGCAAGCGCAAAGGCTGGACGTTCGAATTTTTCCTTGAGGCGGGCGGCGATCAGGCCAAGCACGCCCGGATGCCAATCAGGAGCACTCGCGACCACGACCGGCGGCCCCTCGCCCATGCCGATCGCCGCACTCGTCTCGTCGACGGCTTCGGCCACCGCCTGCTGCTCGATGAGCTGGCGCTCGCGATTAAGCCGGTCAAGTTCACCCGCAATCCGCGCGCACTCTTCTTCTTCGTTGCTAATCAACAGTCTGCAGCCGAGGCCGGCGTCGCCGATGCGCCCGCCGGCGTTGATCCGTGGCCCCAGAACGAAACCGAGATGGAAACTTTCGACCGGGCCATCGATATGACCAGCACCAATCAACGCGCGCAGGCCGGGCTGAGGCTGACGGTTCAAGATTTCAAGACCACGGACGACAAGAGCGCGGTTAAGACCGAGCAACGGCACGACATCAGCGATGGTCGCGAGGGCGACGATATCGAGCAGGCGTAGCAGGTCGAACTCGGCCTTGTCCTGAGTGAAAAAACCGCGTTGGCGCAGGCAACGATTAATGGCAACAGCGGCGATAAAAGTGACGCCGGCAGCGCATAGATGCCCGAGGCCTGATAGATCATCCTGGCGATTGGGATTGACCAGCGCGAAGGCAGGCGGCAACGCGGCGTCGCTTTGATGATGATCGAGCACAATCGTCTCGGCGCCAAGCGCGTTGGCGCGGGAAATCGCCTGATGGCTCATCGTGCCGCAATCGAGCAGAACGATCAGGCGAAAGCCATCGCTGACGAAGTGGTTCATGATGGCATCCGTCGGGCCATAGCCCTCGGTGATGCGGTCGGGGATATGAATGTGATGGGGCACGTCATAGGCAGCAAGAAGGCGGCCAAGGACTGCGCAAGATGAGGCGCCGTCGACATCATAATCACCAAACAGCGCGACCGGCTCGCGTGCCATGATCGCCTGAGCAAGCCGGTCGGCTGCCTTATCCATATCGGTCAGCGTCGAGGGGTCGGGCATCAGCCGCCGCAGCGTTGGCTCCAAGGCATCCTCGACATCATCAATACCCGTGCCACGACCGGCAAGAACGCGAGCGAGGATATCCGACAGATCGTATCGTTGTGCGATCGTCGCGGCGATCAGGCGCTCACGCGCGTTCAGGCGGTCGCGCCAAGCATGCCCGGTTGCCGAGACAGCGACACCAAGGAAATCGGTGTCTAGCTCCGCCATCGCCGCCACACTTGCAGGCGATGATCACGCATCGTCGAATTTATCGAACAGGCGATGCTGCCCTTCGACGTAGCGGATGGTGCGGGTGGCAGCGCGCATCACCACGGAGTGGGTGGTGATCAGATCATGACCGAAATGAACACCGCGAAGGAAATTGCCGTCAGTGACGCCGGTTGCCGCGAACACGACATCGCCGCGCGCCATGTCGCCCATGGCGTATTTACGCTGCGGGTCCTCTATCCCCATCTTGCGGGCGCGGGCGCGTTTTTCCTCGCTGTCAAGGATCAGCCGGCCCTGCATCTGGCCGCCGATGCAACGCAGGGCTGCGGCTGCCAGAACCCCCTCAGGCGCGCCGCCGATACCGATATAGATATCAATTCCGGTGGTGCGCGGATCGGTCGTGTGGATGACGCCGGCGACATCGCCATCGCCGATGAGGCGGATCGCTGCTCCAGTCGAGCGCACCTCGGCAATCAACTTCGCGTGGCGTGGCCGGTCCATGATGCAGGCCGAAATATCGCTTGGCGCCACTCCCTTGGCCTTGGCGAGCGCTATAATGTTGTCGATGGGCGAGCGATCAAGGTCGATCGTCCCTTCGGGATACCCCGGACCAATCGCGATCTTGTCCATATAGACGTCAGGAGCGTTGAGAAGGCCGCCTTCTTCCGTCAGTGCGATCACGCACAGCGCATTCGGCAAATTCTTGGCGCAGATCGTCGTCCCCTCCAACGGATCAAGGGCGATATCCACCTTGGGTCCCTCGCCGGTCCCGACCTTTTCGCCGATATAGAGCATCGGCGCTTCATCGCGCTCTCCCTCGCCGATGACGACGGTACCTGAAATCGGCAGACGGTTGAGCTCGCGGCGCATCGCCACAACAGCTGCCTGATCGGCGTCCTTTTCAATGCCGCGACCGCGTAGGCGCGCTGACGAGACGGCCGCGCGCTCGGTGACCCGCACCAGTTCCATCGACAGCGCCCGGTCGAGGACGGCAAGCGGACGATTATCTGACGGCAACATGGCACAACTCCCCAATGCGCACAGGCATTACAGTTTTTCGATACGGATCATTTGCGGCGGACCAACGATATGGCCGTCACGTTCAATGGCTTCCAGCGCCTGGCGGATGGCTGCCTCGGTCGTTTCGTAAGTGATCAATATGACAGGCTGTGGCTCGTGAACGGGCGCACCTTCGCGTCCTGCCCGTCCACGCTGGACGATTGATTCAAGTGAAATGCGCGCTTCGGCCATGCGGGTGGCGATGGCCGCGAAAGCACCGGGGCGATCGTTTACCGCCAGGCGCACGTAGTAGCCGCCTTCATGAGCCCGCATTTCCGCCTGCTCGTAGGGGCGCATGAGTTTTGCAGGGCGCCCGAAGGGCGGCGTGATGATCCCGCGCGCTACATCGACAATATCGGCCAGAACAGCGGATGCGGTTGCTTCTCCGCCAGCGCCAGGCCCCACCAGCAACAGGGTACGGACAAGATCGCCATCGATGGAGACCGCGTTGAGAACGCCGTCCACCTGGGCGATCGCCGCCTTGGCCGGCACCATGGTTGGATGCACGCGCTGTTCGATGCCGCTATCGGTGCGCCGCGCCACACCCAACAGCTTGATGCGGTAGCCGAGATCAGCGGCCGCCTTGATGTCAGCACTGGTGATCGAGCGGATGCCTTCGACGTAAACCGCTTCAGGCGCGATCCGCGTACCGAAGGCAAGGCTGGCAAGGATTGCCAGCTTGTGGGCGCTGTCATGGCCATCGATATCGAAGCTCGGATCAGCTTCCGCATAGCCCAGAGCCTGGGCGGCGGCGAGACATTCGCCAAAGCTTAACCCGTCGCTCTCCATCCGTGTCAGGATGTAATTGCACGTGCCGTTCAGAATGCCGACAACGCGGCGCGGGTGGTTGCCAACGAGCCCTTCGCGCAAAGTCTTGATAATCGGCACGCCGCCGGCAACGGCAGCCTCAAACGCAAGCGAGACATTTGATTGTTCCGCAAGCGCTGCCAGCTCGAGACCATGAGCGGCAATGAGCGCTTTATTGGCGGTAACAACCGGCTTTTTTGCGTTGAGCGCGGCGCGAACCGTGTCGTGGGCCACGCCTTCCGCCCCGCCGATCAGCTCAACGACCATGTCGACGCCGGGGGCGTTGGCAAGTGCCACAGGATCATTGAACCAGCGCACGAGCGAAGTATCGAAACTGCGCGGAAGCGACTGATCGCGGCCACTGACCGCACGCACCGCGAGCGAGGCACCAGCGCTTTCGGCCAGGCGTTCACGATTGCTCATGAGAAGACGCGCAACTGCGGCACCTACTGTGCCGATACCGGCGATGCCGATGCCGATTTCCTTGCGCGCCATGGAGTTGCCCTTCAGCGGTGGGCGGCGAGCGAAACGACGTTGTGCAACGTCTTGTCGGCGCCGGCGAGGAAACGCTTGATGCTGCGGGCCGCCTGACGGATGCGCTGCTCGTTTTCAACCAAAGCGATGCGCACATGCTCATCGCCATGCTCGCCGAACCCGACGCCAGGAGCAACCGCGACATCCGCCTTCTCGACCAGCAGCTTGGAGAATTCGAGACTGCCTATTTCACGAAAGGCCGGCGGAATGGGAACCCAGGCGAACATCGAGGCGGCGGGCGGGGGAACCGCCCAGCCGGCGCGCCCGAAACTCTCAACCAGAACGTCACGGCGGCGATGGTAGACGCCGCGCATCTCGTCAATGCACTCCTCGCCACCGTTGAGCGCGGCAGCTGCCGCAATCTGGATCGGCGCGAAGGCGCCATAATCGAGATAGGATTTGACGCGCGCAAGTGCGCCGATCAGCCGTTCATTGCCAACCGCAAATCCCATACGCCAACCCGGCATGGAAAACGTCTTCGACAGCGAAGTGAATTCAACCGCCACATCCATCGCACCCGGCACCTGGAGGACGGAAGGCGGTGGCGCGCCCTCGAAGTAGATTTCGGCGTAAGCCAGATCCGACAGGACAAAGATATCGTGCTTTTTGGCAAAGGCGACGACTTCGCGGTAAAAATCAAGATCAGCGACCGCTGCCGTCGGATTGGCGGGATAACACAGAATGACGGCAATCGGCTTGGGAATCGAATGGCGGACAGCCCGGTCCATGGCGCGCAGCAATTCATCGCCCGGCTCGGCTGGCAGCGAGCGGATGACGCCACCTGACATGATGAAGCCGAAAGCATGGATGGGATAGGTGGGATTGGGGCACAGTACGACGTCGCCGGGCGAGGTGATCGCCTGGGCGAGGTTGGCAAAGCCTTCCTTGGAGCCGAGGGTTGCAACGATCTCGGTCTCGGGATTGAGACGGACACCGAAACGACGGTCGTAATAGGCGGCCTGCGCCTTGCGCAAACCTGGAATGCCTTTCGACATTGAATAGCGATGCGTGCGCGGATCCTCGACGCTCTGCACCAATTTCTGGACGATATGGGCAGGCGTGGCGAGGTCAGGATTGCCCATGCCAAGGTCGATGATGTCAGCGCCGCGGTCGCGGGCATGCTTCTTCAGCTTGTTGACCTGTTCGAAAACATAGGGCGGAAGGCGCCTGATGCGATGAAATTCGCTCATCCTGCTTAACCGATCTGTTCGTGACGGGAACATCAGCGAAACTCGCCGATTCCTCCCTGCATTCGAAGGCTTACCCCCTGCGCAGACCCCCTGCCAAGGGAATTTTGTCAATAAACCTGATTTAGAAAATCTGCCGGCAGGCTTGGATTTTTCGTCACCGCCGTTGCCGGCTGTGGTGGCGGAGGGAGAGGAAGGGGCTTGTCAACCGGCGAGGCTGCCAGCGTTTTGACGCGCGCGCGGGCCGCCAGCAATTCCTGCTCGATGATCTGGCGTTCGGCGACTGACAGATCGGGTACGGGCAATGGCGGCGTCACACCAACGGGGATAAATCCGCCGGGGCGCAGGGTCTCGGCGCTGCGGATATCGGACGTTGGCGTGATGCCGCTATCAACGATGGCCCGTCCTGTAAGTCCGGGCGACGAGCAGCCACCGGCGCTGGTCAGCGCAAGGATGAGAGCCACGATTTTGAAATGAATTCGCACAGCTGATCTCTTGGTCATATGAATGACATTGCCACAATGATTGATGGGAAGTGGGACAAGGGGGCGAATGACGCGCATTATTCCCGTTTTTTTTATCTTGAAGGTGTTTATGATGTGGCCAGGAAACGACCAAGGTCGAAACAAGACTTTTTCATCGAGTGCTCATATGGCCGATAAAGATAAAATTCCAGCCAATGGCGCGGAAACCACTGTTGTTCTGCCTGATCCAGAGACGATGGCGCGCAATTTCGCTTTAATGTATGAAGAATACGGCAAGGCCATGTCTGCCTTCCTGGCACCGCGTGAGGAGGGAAAAGCACCACTCAGCATGCCTGACGAAAGCACTGAAATTGTAAAAACTCTGGGAAAAGTGGCGGAAAGCTGGCTCTCTGACCCGCAACGGGCCGTCCAGGCGCAAAGCGAGCTGTGGCAAGGGGTGATCGCGCTGTGGGCTGCCTCAACCAACCGCATGATCGGTCAGCCGGCGGAGGTGGTGGCGCAGCCTTCTCCTGACGACAAGCGCTTCAAGGACCCCGACTGGACGAACAATGTCTATTTCGACTTCACCAAGCAGCTTTATCTGTTGACCACGCGCTGGGCGGAGCATCTGGTCAAGGATGCCGATGGGCTCGATGCGCATACGCGCCACAAGGCGGAGTTCTACATCCGCCAGATCGGCGCAGCCATGTCGCCGTCCAACTATCTGATGACCAATCCCGAAGTGATGAAAGAGACGCTGGCGTCGAACGGCGAAAACCTGGTGCGCGGCATGCGCATGCTGGCAGAGGACATGAAAGCCGGGCACGGCGATCTGCGCATCCGGCAATCGGACCCGAACACCTTCGAAGTTGGCAAGAATTTGGCGCTTACGCCTGGAAAAGTCATTTTCCAGGACGCTTTGATGCAGCTCCTGCAGTACAGCCCGACAACCCCGCAAGCCTTGCGCACGCCGGTGCTGATCGTGCCGCCATGGATCAACAAATTCTACGTCCTCGACCTCAACCCCGAGAAATCCTTCATCCGCTGGATGGTTGACCAGGGGCTCACGGTGTTTTGTATTTCTTGGGCCAATCCGGACGAGCGACTGGCGCAGAAATCCTTCGAGGATTACATGCGCGAGGGCATTTTTGCCGCCTGTCAGGCGATCGAACTGGCCACCGGCGAGCCACGCGTTCATGCCATGGGCTATTGCGTGGGCGGGACGCTGCTGTCGGTGGCGCTTGGCTACGCCGCAGCCATGCAGGATGACCGCTTCGCGTCCGCCGCCCTGCTGACGACACAGGTTGATTTCACCCATGCTGGTGATCTCAAAGTGTTTGTTGATGAAGAACAATTGCAGGCGCTTGAGGAATCGATGAGCCGGCGCGGCTATCTCGAAGGACGACGCATGGCGAACGCATTCAACATGCTGCGCGCCAACGACCTCATCTGGCCTTATATCGTCAATAACTATCTCAAGGGCAAAGCTCCGCTTCCCTTCGACCTGCTGCACTGGAACGCAGATTCGACCCGCATGCCGGCGGTCAATCACGCATTCTATATGCGCAATTGTTATCTTGAGAACCGCCTCAGCCGCGGCCAGATGATGATCGGCGGGAAAATGCTCGATCTGAAGAAGGTCATGACGCCGATCTACAATCTGGCGACGCGCGAGGATCATATCGCGCCGCCGCGCTCGGTCTTCCTCGGATCATCGACATTTGGCGGGCCGGTTGATTTCATTCTTGCCGGATCGGGCCACATCGCCGGCGTCGTCAATCCTCCCGATCGCAACAAATACCAGTTCTGGACGGGCGGGCCGGCCACCGGCCAGCTGGATGACTGGTTGAAGACAGCAAATGAGCACGCCGGTTCATGGTGGCCGCACTGGAAGTCCTGGATCTCTGAAAAGACGCCGGACCTCGTCAAGGCGCGCATTCCCGGCAAAGGAAAACTGAAAGCAATCGAGGATGCGCCGGGCTCCTACGTCAAAGTGCGCGATTAAAGCGAGGTGACGCATGGCGCATCCGCCGCTTGCTGCCTATCCGCATGCACTCACGCATCAATTGCGTTATGGCGATACGGATCGTCAGGGACATATCAATAACGCGGTTTATGCGACGTTGTTTGAGTTCGGGCGCACGCAGCTGTTCTTCGACCTCAAGCCGCCATTGCTCATTCAGGGCAGTGAGCCGGTGATGGTGCGCCTCGTCATCGATTATCTGAGCGAGTTGCGCTGGCCGGGCGAAGTGACGGTTGCAACAGCGGTGCAGAAAATGGGCCGCACCTCCATGACTTTGGCACAGGCGGTGTTTGGCCCGGCCGGATGTGCAGCGGCTGGCGAAGCGATCATCGTTCAACTCGATAGCACCAGCCGCCGCCCCAAACCATGGGACGACAGCCAGCGCGCGGCCATGGCGCCGTTCGCCCTTAAAATCGGGTAACCGAAGTGTTCTGAAATCACTTTAGAAAACGAATCCGCTAATGCTCGCAAACTGCTGAATTGTATCACTTTTCTTACACAATATGTTCGCCCAAACCGAGCATCAGCCGCAGGTTCTGAACGGCGGCGCCTGCAGCACCCTTGCCGAGATTGTCGAGGCGAGCGACCAGAATCGCATGGCCATGGGCTTCATTGCCGAAGACGAAGAGTTCAAGCCGGTTGCTGCCGTTGAGCGCTTGCGGCTCAAGCTTGTTGCCGAGAGCTGCGGTTTCCTCCTCGCTCGCGACCATTACAAAACGCGAGCCGGCGTAACGATCGGCCAGCAGCTTGCGCAGGTCATTTGACGATGACGCGCCCTTCAACATAGCCAGATGCAGCGGAACGCTGACCAGCATGCCCTGCTTGAAATGGCCAACCGAGGGCACAAAGATTGGGCGCCGCGTCAGGCCGGAATGCATCTGCGTTTCGGGAACGTGCTTATGCTGAAGCCCAAGGCCATAAAGTTCGAACTGCGGACTCTTGCCGCTTTCCCAGGCCTCGATCATCGACTTGCCGCCTCCGCTGAAGCCGGAGATAGCGTTGATGGTGACGGGATAATCGGCACTCATCACACCCGCATCGACCAGCGGACGCAGCAGCGCCAGAGCCCCCGTCGGGTAACAACCGGGATTGGCGACGCGCTCGGCATTGGCGATCTTGGATGACTGATCCGCTGTCAGTTCTGGAAAGCCATAGACCCAGCCAGGTGCAACCCGATAAGCGGTGCTGGCGTCGATGATGCGCGGCGCCCGGTTTCCAAGCTCATCTGCCAGCGCAACCGTCTCGCGTGACGCCTCATCAGGCAGACACAGCACGACGAGATCGACCGCCTCCATCATCGCCTGCCGCGCCTTGGGGTCCTTGCGCAGCACCGGGTCGATGCTTTTCACCTCGACATCATGCATCTCTGCCAGGCGCTCGCGGATACCAAGACCTGTCGTTCCTGCTTCGCCATCAATGAAGATGGCAGGCTTTGCGGCTTCAGTTTTCAGGGCTGGCTGGCTCATGGAATGACCTCGGCGAGACGGCAAACTTATGAAGTGCGACAAAAAAAACCGCGCAAACTGTGCGCGGCATGGCAGGTCCGGTGTCAGACAACGAACAGCTCAGCGCGCGCCTCGCAGGCGTCGGCATGTGTCTCGGCGGATAGCGCAGATCGTCATCATGGCGTTCCTATGATGGTTTTGGAGAGAGCTGTCAATCGGCGCTGCTGGTAGAGCGCATCGCAATCGCACACAAAAAATGCTGGATGATGGCAACCGCGGCGTTAGCCGTCATGTCCGCATGGTCATAGGCCGGCGCGACCTCGACGAGGTCAAAACCGACGACATCAAGATCGGCGATACCGCGCAGGATGGCAAGCGCTTCGCGAGTCATAAGGCCGCCGGGGACCGGCGTGCCGGTGCCAGGCGCGAAGGCCGGATCAAGGCAGTCGATATCGAAGGTTAGATAGGCTTTTGCTGCGCCCACCCGCTTGCGGATGGCAAGGATGGTGGCGGCGATGCCCTCGTTTGCGACCGCTTCGGCATCGAGGACAAGAACACCCGCATTCGTCGGCGCAATCGTGCGGATACCGATCTGCACGGAATGCTCAGGGACGATCAACCCTTCGGCGGCCGCTCGCAGGACAAAATTGCCATGGTCGATGCCGCCCTTCGCCTCACCCCACGTATCCTGATGGGCATCAAACTGGATAAGCGCCAGCGGGCCGTGGCGGGCGGCGTGGGCTTTGAGCAGTGGATAGGTAATGAAATGATCACCGCCAAGGGAGATGAGCGTGGCGCCGCTGGCGATATGGGCCGCCGCCTGGCGCTCGATCTGCGCCGGGATCACGGCTGGATCAGCATAATCCCACACCGCGTCGCCAACATCGACGATGGCGAGTTCGGTCAAGGGATTAATGCCCTGCGGCCAGGCGGGATCGGTTGGTGGATAAAGCGCCGAGATGCGGCGGATCGCCTGCGGGCCAAAGCGGGCACCGGGGCGATAGGAGGTGGCGACATCGAGCGGGATGCCCATGATCGCCACATCGGCGCCCTCGCTGCTTGCCGCATAGCGCCGGCGCAAGAATGAAAGGGCGCCTGCATAGGCCGGCTCATGCCAGGTGCTGTTCAGCGTCGTGGCGCGAAACGCCGCATCACCCTTGTCGTCCGAGCCCGTTCCCATGTCCGCACCTACCCTCGTGCTGTCATGGCTTTCCTAGCAAAATGGCAACCGGGTTGCACGCGTCTTGCCACAAAAAACGCGGCCGAAGCCGCGTTTTCCGTAAACCTGATAACAGAACGATCAGCGCTTCGAGAACTGGAAGGAGCGGCGGGCCTTTGCCTTGCCGTACTTCTTGCGTTCCACCACGCGGCTGTCGCGGGTGAGGAAGCCGAATTTCTTCAGCGTGCCCCGCAGATCAGGCTCCTGCAAGGTCAATGCCTTCGACAGGCCGTGGCGCAGCGCGCCCGCCTGACCGGAGAGACCACCGCCGGCAACCGTGCAGACAATGTCGTACTGCCCCATCCGGTTAACGACGAGCAGTGGCTGCTGCAGCAGCATCTGCAGCACGGGACGGGCGAAATAGGTCTTGAAATCCCTGCCGTTGACAGTGATGACGCCAGGACCCGGCTTCACCCACACGCGCGCGACTGCATCCTTGCGCTTGCCTGTTGCGTAAGCGCGGCCCTGGGCATCGACCTTGCGCACCCGCTGGGGCGCCGGCGCGTTGTCGGAGGAAGCGGGCCGGCCGGCCATGGCGCTACCGAGGGCTTCGAGAGACTGGATGGCTGCGTTCATTTCACGCCCTCACATTCTTGCGGTTCATGATTGCAACATCAAGGGCAACCGGCTGCTGCGCCTCGTGGGGATGGGCGGGGCCGGCATAGACCCGCAGATTGCTCAACTGCTTCTTGCCCAGCGGCCCTTCCGGCAGCATGCGCTCGACAGCCTTGCGAATGATGCGGTCCGGGAAGCGGCCGTCGCGCACTTCAAAGGCGCGCCGCTCCTTGATGCCACCAGGATAGCCGGTATGCCAGAAATAGGTGTGCTGCTGCCATTTGCGGCCGGTGAACACCACTTCCTTGGCGTTGACGACGATGACATAATCGCCATCATCCATATGCGGGGTGAAGGAGGGCTTGTGCTTACCCCGCAGACGCGCGGCGATCACCGAAGCGAGGCGTCCAACCACCAGCCCCTTGGCATCGATCACCACCCATTTCTTGTCGATTTCGGCGGTCTTGGTCGTATAGGTTTTCATGATGTGAACCCGACTAAAAGCGGCATTCGTTCCAGCGAGGCGTTGCGACGCCGCCGGAAACAACCGCGAGAGGCGCCCGTTCTAGGGAAGTCATGACTTACTGTCAATGCGATTGACAGTATAATAATTCAATAGAATCAATTCATTACATTTTCGGTATTATAATACCACATTATTTTCCGTTGGAATGGCGTAGGTGGCGGTGGCGTGCGCAACCAACGCATCGCTTCCTTCAGAGCGCAGCGCGATGTCGCCGACGGCGAGGCGCTTGCCAAGCTTGATGAGACGGCAATGGGCTAAAAGTGCGCCCGGCGAGGGCTTTCTCAAGAAGTTGATATTGAGGCTTGTGGTCACGGCAAGAGCGACGGGACCGATGGCGCCCAATAGCGCCACATACATGGCAAGATCAGCGAGTGTCATCATGGCCGGGCCGGAAATGGTGCCGCCAGGGCGAAGATGGTGCTCATTGGCATTGAGCCGCAGGGTCGCCGCGAGATGCGCCACCTCATCGACGACATAGGTGCCGCTAGCCATATTGATCTGCGGGAACTCGTTTGTGAGGAAGGCGGTTATATCGTCTGCCGTCATCTTGATGGTCGCTGTCACCCTGCCCTCCTCGCCCGCTGATTGCTAGCAATGCGCAACCGCATGCGCTCTGACAAGCTCTTGTGTTGGTGACCGGCATCGATGCTGGTAGAGAAGCGGTGTCGCAATTTCGCAGGATCGACCCATGTCAGCGCTCCCGGCCGGCAAGACGAAGAATGACGACTGCAGGGCGCCGCTGTTGCGCAGCGATCATGACGGCATTGCCCGCCTGACAATGAACAATCCCGAGCGGCGCAATGCCTTGTCCGAGGCCATGCTGACCGCGCTTCAGGGCGCGCTGGATGCCATTGCCAGTGACCCGGCTGTTCGCGTTGTCATTCTGGCCGGTGATGGACCGGCGTTTTGTGCAGGACATGATCTGAAGGAAATGTCGGCGCGCCGGGCGGATGGCGACCGGGGTCGCGCCTATTTCGCTGAAATGATGCAGCGTTGCTCAGCGCTGATGATGTCAATCGTCAAGCTGCCACAACCGGTGATTGCCGAGGTGGCGAGCATTGCCACGGCGGCGGGTTGCCAGCTGGTGGCGAGTTGCGATCTGGCGATTGCGGCCGAGGGGGCACGGTTTTGCACGCCGGGCGTTTCCATCGGACTTTTCTGTTCGACGCCCATGGTGGCGCTCTCACGCAATCTCAGCCGCAAGCAGGCGATGGACATGTTGCTGACCGGCGATCTCGTTTCGGCTGAGGAGGCGTGCCGCTGGGGGTTGATCAATCGCGTCGTTGCGGCGGGCGATTTGCACATGGAGACGGAAAAGCTGGCCGCCTCGATTGCCAGGCGTTCACCACTTACCATCAAGATCGGCAAGGAAGCCTTCTATCGCCAGACCGAGATGGGGCTGGAAGAAGCCTATGCCTATGCAAGCCAGGTGATGACGGACAACATGCTGGCGCGCGACGCGGAAGAAGGAATCGGCGCGTTTCTCGCAAAACGGGCACCCGAGTGGAGCGGCAACTGACGTATGGACCATGATCATTATGCAGACACCTACATCCGCGATCTGCTTGATGAGGTGAAGACGATTGCGGTGGTTGGCGCATCCGCCAATGCGGCGCGCCCGTCTTTCTTCGTCGTGCGCTACCTCGCGCAGAAGGGGTACGATGTGTATCCCGTCAACCCCGGCCACGCCGGCAAACCCATCGCCGGGTGTATGACCTATGCCAGTCTTGGTGCGGTGCCGGTTGCTATCGATATGGTCGATATCTTCCGTAATTCCGAGGCGGCTCTAGGGGTGGTGAAAGATGCGCTCGCACTTCAGCCCCGGCCCAAAGCCATCTGGATGCAATTAGGCGTGCGGCACGATGAGGCGGCGGCGCTGGCAGAAGAACATGGGATCAAAATCGTCATGAATCGCTGCCCGAAGATCGAATTTGGCAGGCTTTCTGGCGAAATTGGCTGGGTTGGTGTCAATTCGCGGGTTCTATCGTCAAAACGCGCCACGCTCCACGGCAAAGGCTTCCAGCAATTGGGGCTCGCCAGCCAGCGCAACAAGCCGTAAATTCGCCGCAACAATAGCTGCCGCTGACCCAGGCTGCGCTTGTAGTAAGACGTCAACCGACCAGGGAGTTGCATTGTGACGAGTGATCATCAGCCCGGATTTTCCACGCTTGCCATTCATGCCGGCGCCCAGCCTGACCCGACGACCGGGGCGCGTGTCACGCCGATCTACCAATCCACAGGCTTCGTCTTTGATGATGTCGATCACGCCGCCGCACTCTTTGGCTTGCAGAGCTTCGGCAATATCTACACGCGCATCGGCAATCCGACGCAGGCGGTTCTGGAAGAGCGCGTGGCAGCGTTAGAGGGCGGCACGGCCTGTCTGGCGGTGGCCTCGGGTCACGCCGCGCAGCTCATCGTCTTCCACACGCTGATGGAGCCAGGGGATGAATTTATCGCCGCCCGCCAGCTTTACGGCGGTTCGGTCAATCAGTTCACCCATTCCTTCAAGAAATTCGGCTGGACGGCAAAATTCGTCGACATGGACGATATCAGCGCGTTTGAGAAAGCCGTCACTCCGCGTACCAAGGCAATCTTCATTGAAAGCCTGGCAAACCCCGGCGGACGCGTGAGTGATATCGCCGCCATAGCGGCGGTTGCCAAGCGCGCCGGCGTGCCGCTCATTGTCGATAACACGATGGCGACCCCCTATCTATGCCGCCCCATTGAGCATGGCGCCAATATTGTCGTCCACTCGCTTACCAAATTCATGGGCGGCCATGGCAATTCGCTGGGTGGCGCGATTGTGGACGCAGGCAATTTCGACTGGTCACGCGAGGGGCGCTATCCCGCCCTCTGCGAGCCGCGTCCTGATTATTCGGGTATGGTTCTGCATGAGACGTTCGGGAATTTTGCCTTTGCCATCGCCTGCCGGGTTCTGGGCCTGCGCGATCTAGGACCCTGCATCTCGCCTTTCAACGCCTTCCAGATCCTGACCGGCATCGAGACGCTGCCCTTGCGCATGCAGCGCCATTGCGACAATGCGCTCAAGGTCGCCAACTATCTGTCACAGCATGGGGAAGTGGAGTGGGTGAACTACGCCGGCTTGCCGGGCGACCGACATCATGGGCTGGCGCAAACCTATTTGCCGAAGGGTGCGGGTGCGGTGTTCACCTTCGGCGTCAAAGGCGGCTATGAAGCAGGCGTAGCCGTTGTTTCGAATGTCAAACTGTTCTCTCATCTGGCCAATATCGGCGATACGCGCTCGCTCATCATTCATCCCGCCTCGACCACCCATCGTCAGCTCTCCGACGCAGCCAAGAAATCAGCAGGTGCGGGGCCGGAAGTCATCCGCCTGTCGGTTGGGATTGAAGACGCCGACGACCTGATCGCCGATCTTGCTCAGGCGCTTGAGGTCGCCGCAAAAGCCTGAGGCCGTGAGCGATCATGGGCGTGCCGCAAGGCGGCAATGAGGACGACCAGCAACCCCGCCTGGTGGCCAAGCGCCACCAGCAGGTTCATGCCGGTGAGCAACGTCGCGATACCCAGACCCGCCTGGCCGCATACAAGGATGAGCACCACGATGGCGCCGCCTGGCGCGCCTGAATTGCCGCGCTGCCAGATGGCGGCGTTGGCGAGGGCGAGGGCCAGCAAGGCATAAGCGGTCAGACGGTGCAGGAATTGCACCAGCCCCGCATTTTCAAAGATATTGCGCCACCACGGCACTATCTCGAACAGGGTCGCGGGTATCAGCGCGCCGTCCATCGTCGGCCAGGTCTGGAACACATAACCGGCGCGGTTGCCGGCGACTAGCGCGCCAAGGAAAATCTGCAGGAAGATCACGGCCACGATCAGCAGCGGTCCCAGCGTCTGCCGCGCGCTGAGTGGGCTGCGATGTGCCGGCGCACGCCGTGATTGCGCCAACCAGATCAGGCAAGCGAAGATAATACAGGCAAGCGTCAGGTGGATCGCCAGCCGGTAGGGCGCAACATTCACGCGGTCAAAGAGGCCTGAATGCACCATCCACCAGCCGATAGCCCCCTGAAGGGCAATCAGCAGGCCAACACCCAACAGCTGGCGAAACAAGGGCTGGCGCCGATCATAAGCGCCGCACCACCAGAACCAGACAAAGCCGGCGAGATATACCGTGCCAATCACCCGACCGATCAAGCGATGCGACCATTCCCACAGATAGATGATCTTGAAATCATCAAGCGTCATCCCCTGATTGAGATCGCGGTACTGGACGGTGCGGCGATATTTTTCAAATTCATCGAGCCATACCGTCACGTCGAGCGGTGGCAGGATACCACTCACCACATTCCATTCGGTGATCGACAATCCTGATTCAGTCAGACGCGTACCACCACCGACAATGACGGCAACCGCCACCAGCGCCGCCATGCCGAGCAGAAAGCGGCGGAGCTGATCGTCAAGGCCAATTGCGGCAGATCGGCCCATGGTGGTTGTGGCTGTGGTCATCTGGTGCCCGCTCGTTTATCGAGAAGCCCGGTTTAGCGGTGCCGACGCATCGCCTCAAGCAAAATGGAGGGCCATATGGCCGCAGGGACAAAATTGCCGATCCGTCTACGGAAACTCATCGGCACGCTCCTGCTCGTCCCTTACACGGTCATCTACGCGCTGGTCATCATGGCAATCGCCGTCAGGGTCCTGCCGGACACTCCGAGTGTTTTTGCGGTGCTGTTCTTTCTGGCTGGCGGCGCTGTATGGCTGCCGGTCGCGATGCTTATCATCTGGTGGATGAGCAGGCCGTGATCGATGTCACAGCCCGTCATGCCACATTGCAGCGCTCGAAGCGGTTGTAGACATAGGTCGGCAAGCCCGACATGAGGACATCGACATAGCGCTTTTTCTGAAAGCGCCCGTTCAGTGACACGCGCGGCAGCGCGGTCAGATGGCGGGCATGATCGCTGAACAGCAGGCCCGGACGCGTGGTCACTGCGGTTGCATAGCCCTCCTCGCGCGCCAGACGAAATTCGCGCGGCCCGGCGGCATCCACCCAGCCATAGGGAAATGAAAAATGGCGCGGCCGTACGCCGGTTGTCGTTTCAATGACGTTCGCGCTCTCGCGCATTTCAAAGCGCGCCTGCTGCTCGCTCAGACCGGCGAGAGAGAAATGATTGACGGAATGAGCGCCGATCGTCACTCGCGGATCGCCGGCAAGCTCCTGGATTTGCGTCCAGTTCATGATCAGTTCGCGACACAGCGCATCAAGATCGACGCCGTACAAGGCGCACAAGCTGGTAATTTCCTTTTCCTGCTCGACCGGCGAGAGGGTGCGCAACCAGCGGTGAAGCGCGGCATATGCCTGATATTTGTCGTCGGCCCGGCGCGTTTCGAGAAGGCGGCGCTGCCCCTCGATCTCGACAACAATCATATCCCTGCCGGCGATGATGCGCTCAAGCGCCGTCCACCACAATTTTCCATGGCCTTCAGGAAAAGCGGTTGGAACATAGATCGTGAACGGCACTTTCATCCGGCGCAGCGCGTGCCAGGCGACCGCATGATTGTCGACATACCCATCATCGAAGGTCAACACAACGAAGCGCCGGGCGTGATTGCCATCGCGCAAGCGATCGACCGCCTCATCGAGATCGATGATATCGACCCCCGCACGCTTGAAGCCGGTCACGATGTCTTCGAGAAAGGCTGGCGTTATTTCCAGCAAATCATTTGGCTGAAATTGGCCGCGCTGATGCTCGCGCACACGATGCATCGTCAATATCGCGCCAACGCCGCCAAAAAAATGCTGCGCCACAGCATGGGCACCACTGAAATAAAGTGCTTCCAGCCCGGCCCTGATGGCGTTGGTACGCAAATCAACTCGCATCAATGAAACCAGTTTCGCAACGAAGAGAGCTGAAGAATAGGCGCAATTGATTACACCTTGCTGAATGCGTGCCCGGTTCTTACGCAGCCGGCATGCTGTTAGGACTTCCTGAGCGAGTACGGATTTATATTCCAGCACGATTTGCGGTGAGGGTTTTCGTGACGGCAGGCGTTGTAGACCAAAAGATCATCCATGCGGCGGCCTCGTCGGCAGCCGGCTTGCGCGCTGCTGTCTGCCTGTTTGACGATCACGGCAAGGCGATGTGGCAAGATTGCGAGCAGCGCCTCGTTGCCACGCCCTATCAGACGACATCGTTTGCTTTTCCCTGGCTGTCATCGCAAAGCGCGCGCGCGCGCGAAAAGGTCCGGCTGATTACTGTGCACGACGTGCAGGGACGCATCATATTGCTGTTGCCGATCATCCTGCGCAAGCTGGGGATATGGCAGGTCGCACAGCCCATCGCCGGCAGTCATGCCAATTTCATGGCGCCTCTCTTTGATGCTCAGGCATGCACCAGCCTCGGCGCGGCGCAGATATCAGCGGCACTTGACGACGGGCTTTTCAAAGCAGGAGCTGATCTGGCCATTCTGCCGCACGTGCCGGCAGCATGGTGCGGACGGGCCAATCCGCTAGGCGGTTTGACTGACCGAGTATCGGTGAACCTCGCGCGTCAGGCTATGCTCTCCACCGACGTATCCGCTACGCTGCACTCGCTGCGAAGCAAGGACTCGCTCCGTAAAATCGCCGGCAAGAGACGTAAACTTGCGGCACAGGGTAACCTGCAAATTGGTCGCGCCGCCAATCGGGACGAAAAATTGGACCTCTTGTCGGCCTACCGCACGCTCAAGGACAGTTGGTCAGCGCAACGACGCATCAACAACGAATTCGGTGACGCTGCGGTGGACAGCTTTTACCGCATATTGGCCAGCGATCCTCATTTCGTCCTCTGGTACATCAAAGTCGACGATCACGTGATCGGTGTCAGCGCGGGGTTCCAGCGCGCGCATCATTTTTCGATGATGATCATTTCAAGCGAACAGGATTTATTTGCCGCCTACTCTCCCGGCGATATCCTGGTCGACTTCATCATGCGTGACCTCTGCGCCGCTGGCTTCTCATCGGTAGATTTTGGCACTGGTGATGCCGAATACAAACGCCGCTGGCTGCCCGCACCCGTCGAACTGCGCGATGTCATTCACCCGCTGACATTCAGCGGGCAGATTGCCGGCGCCGGGCTGGCCGCCGCTCACACCGTGAAAGCCTTCATCAAAGCCCGACCGCAGCTCACAAGCCTTGCCCACCGCCTGGCCTTCGCGACATCGCGGTTGACAGCTTGGCGTTAAGCGGCGCGGCGCGCCGCTGATGTCCGGTTTCTTTCCTGTCGCGGCAGAATGAGGATGTCGCCAACGCCCGCAAGTGACAGCGACCGTTCGGCAGCCTTCGCCAGAGGATCGTCTGCATCGGGCGCTTCGATGGCAATTGTTGCGGCGCCGCCAGCGTGGCGCACGAGATCGCGGCCCTGCCCCAGCGAGGCAACACGGATCAGTACGCTGTCATAGCTCAAACCAAGTGCCTCCAGCGCCTTCGACAGGCGCGGGGCGGAAAAATCGAGCGCATCGGAAGCCGCGCCCCCGTCGCCAAGCAGATGCGCAGCCATGCCCGGCATGGGCTGGATTGCTGCAGCGAGCCCGATGCGGCCTGCGGCAATATCTGACAGGGAGTGAGCGAGCGTTATACCCAGTTCGCCCGCCAATGTTTCAGCGCCGCGATGGGCATCAAGGACGATGACACGCCGACCGCGCGCGGCGAGCCCTGCAGCCAATTCAAGGGTGAGAAACGCTTCACCGCGCGCGTTGGTGACACCGGTCACGACGACCAGCTTAGCAGCCAGTCGTGCCATGCCGAAATTTCTGTGCTCGCGCTCATCAGGCCCGACGGGTGCTGCTGCTGCGGCAGAAGGCGCCTCGCGGTGATCGTCCTTCTCACGTTCGAGATCTTCCTGCCACACGGCTATTTCATCTGGCGTGTCACGACTGGTAATCTCGCGAACGCTCTCCTCCTGATCGGCGGGAAGAGCTATCGCTGCTTCAGCTTCCATCATCCGCTCACCGGTTGGAACTGCAGGCTCCGGATCAGCCGCACCGAACACCGGATAGGATAATTCCGGCTCGCGGCGCTCCAGCGGCTGCACATGGGCGTTTTCCTCGACTGCGCCCGCTGTCAGAGCCATGCCGACGACCGCGGCGACAGCGATTGACGCGACGGTCAGGATCGTGATCAGGACGATTGGCAACTTCCTGGGAAAGACAGGAATATTTCCCGGTTCGGCACGTGACACGACACGGGCATTGGCAGCGCGCGCTTCAAGGGAATCGCGCGCGGCAGCATCGCGATAAAGCGCAAGCCAGTCTTCGAGAAGATCGCGCTGTGCTTTTGCTTCTCGCTCCAGCGCACGCAATGCAATTTCCTTGTCGCCATTTGAATTGGTGCTGCGCTTCTTTTCTTCCAGCGCCTGCTGGATGGCACGCATGCGATCACCGGCCGAGCGCGCATCGTTCTCGATCCCGCGAATGATGCGCTCGGCCTGACCA
>JAKFVK010000243.1 GCA_021732205.1 Hyphomicrobiales bacterium
TATAGACCGCGCCCGGCCCTGGCAGCCGCGTTCCCAGCACCGCCGAGATGAGGCTTGCGGTATAAAGCCCATGGGCGACCCTTGTGCCGAAAGGCGTGCGTGCGGCAAAATGTTCCGACAGGTGGATCGGGTTGCGATCACCTGTGATTTCAGCAAAGCCGACAACGTCTGAGGACGACACGGTCTTTTCGAAGGATTCCGACATACCAAGCTCCAAATCTTCGAAATAGAGCACGCGCAATTCGAGAAAAGGCCGGTGATTGTCGCTGTGCATGACCATGTCGTGATCCGTTCTTCGTTGACGCCTGATTTCGTGTCGCGGAACCACATGTTATGTCACGGGTTATGAAAAGGTTGACCAATTAACCTGGGTGACGAATGAGTCATGATGCTTCTCCTGCCGCCCCGCCGCAGCACAGCGAGCAGATCGCGATATTCCGAAAGCTGGTTATCGGATTTTGGAGCAGCCCGGGAAGCAGGATCGCCTGGGTAACGACAGCGGTTGTCCTTGCCTTCGTTGGCGCCCAGGTCGGCACGCAGGTCTTTTTCAATTACTGGTATCGCGTATTCTTCGATGGTCTTCAGCAAAAGGACATGTCTGTCCTTGTCGGCGCCCTGGCTCAGCTGCCGTTGATTGTCATTGCAACCGTCGTTGCCTCCGGCGGCCTGCTGGTATCGAAAATGATGTTTCACGTCTCCTGGCGCGCCTGGGTGACGCGACGTCTGGCGGGGTGGTGGATCGCCGACCAGCGTTATTATCGTCTGGGTCTCATTGCTCCCGAACATCAGGCGCCTGAATACCGGATTGCTGAAGACACAAAGCTCGCCATTGAACCGCTGGTTGAATTTGTCATCGGCCTGGTGTCAGCGACGGTCACCGCGATCACCTTTTCGACGATCCTGTGGAGTGTTGCAGGTTCATGCCGTCTCACGCTTGGTCAAGTGGCAATTGATATTCCTGCCTACATGGCGGTTGCCGCAGTCATCTACGCTGCCCTGACGTCGACGATCGCCTATTACACCGGCATGCCTCTGGTGCGCCATGTTGCGGACAAGAATGCTGCTGAATCCGAGTTCCGCGCCGAATTGACGCGGTTGCGGGAAAACGCCGAAAGCATCGCCCTGATCAAGGGTGACAAGGATGAGCTGAACTCGGTCCTGGCCAATTACGGGCGAGTTGTGAGGGCGTGGTACGGGGTTATCCGTCAGCAGGGTTTCATCTCCATTCTGCAAAACACCAATGCGGTGTTGTTTCCGGTCATTCCGCTGGTGCTGACGTTGCCCAAATATATTTCTGGCGAAATGACGCTGGGCGCTGTCATGCAGGTCGCCTCAGCGTTTGCCGCCGTGCAGGGATCGCTGATCTGGTTCGTCGACAACGTCGTCAAGCTTGCCGAATGGTACGCTTCCGTCAGACGGGTCAACGAGCTTGTCATCCTGCTCGACCAGCTCGACATCGGCACCATCATGGAGAACGACGCCAATATCAGGCTCGGTATCAGCGAGGATGGCAGTATCCATATCGACAATCTGTCGATTGCCGAAAGTGCCGGTCGCGTTGTTATCAATGACGCCTCTGTCGTCATCAGACAGGGCGAACGCGTGATGGTGATGGGCGAGAGCGGTGTTGGCAAAAGCACGCTCATCCGTGCCCTTGCCGGCCTGTGGCCATGGGGTTCGGGCGACATACGCGTGCCGCGGGACGTCGAGATCGCCTTTGTGCCGCAGCGTCCCTATATCCCGCTTGGCACCTTGCGCAATGCCCTTCTCTATCCCGATGCGGGCAGCAAGATCGCTCATGAGACCGTGGTGCGGACCATGGTGCGCTGCGGGTTGAGCTATCTTGCCAAGCGTCTTGCCAAGCGTCTTGATGATGAAGAGCGCTGGGACCATGTGCTGTCGGGCGGGGAGCGCCAGCGCGTCGCCTTCTGCCGGCTGGTTCTGCGCCAGCCCGACATCATCATCATGGATGAGGCGACATCGGCGCTTGACGAGGATAGCCAGCAATCCATGCTCAATCTCCTGCATGAGGAATTGAAGGGCAGCACGGTGATCAGCGTCGGGCATCGCACCGGCATCGAAGAGCATCACGATCGCAAGATCATCCTTGAGCGCCGCCCTGCCGGCGCGCACATGACGTCACTGACGGTCTCCAAATCATTGTGGTCTTACTTCCGCCAGCAGCGCGCTTGAAATCCCTTCATGGACAGAGGGCCGCATGATCCCCGATCATTCGACCGGCACAGGGGAACAGGGCAGGGGTCGTCATCAGAAGGTGTGGTCGGCGGGTTACACGACGCCACTCTTGTCACGCCATGGCGCCGATGCTATCGCCAATCCCGCTCGCTCGCATCATATCTTCCGGAGAGGTGGCAGAGTGGTTGAACGCACCGCACTCGAAATGCGGCATACCTGCAAGGGTATCGGGGGTTCGAATCCCCCCCTCTCCGCCAATTCAGAACAGAACTGCGAACGCCGGGTGTAGCCGATTTTACGCCCGAAGCGGCGGCAAGCGTCCGGAGCAGATCGCCCTTCGATCCCATGATGCGGACTTCTTTGTCCGCGACCTCCACCCGCTGGGCCAGGGCGCGAAGGTGTTCGCGCCGGTAGCCGCCACCGTCGATCCGGATGCGCTCTTGGGCTGTCATGGCGAATTTTTGAACCATGGCGGGGGTGATTGCTTGCTGTCCCGCACTTTCCGCCATCGCCTGGGCACGCTCGGCATCGGCCTGGGCCTGACCGCGGATGGCCTTCAGGCCGACGATACGCTCCTTCAGCGCCGGATCGTCCAGATCGGCGACGCCGGTCTCGATGGCGTCATAGAGCCGCTTCAGCCGCAAATCCGTCTCGGCCGCCCGCTTGTTCAGCTCGGCGATATGCTCGCGCCGGCGTTCTGTGCGCTCCTGGCGACGGTCGAGGACCGAGGCCAGCACTTCTTCGAGCCGTTCGGGCTGTAGCAAACGATCCTCGATGTGCCCGGCGACGAGGTTGTCGAGTTTCTCCATTGGGATCGAACGGCCCTTGCAGCCGGTCGCGCCCTGCCGCGCCTTGATGGAGCAGGTGTAGTAGCGATAGCGCCCGCCCTTGCCGGTGCGGAGCGTCATCGCGCCGCCGCAGTCGGCGCAGAAGCAAATCCCGGTAAGGAGAGTGGGACCACTGACGACGCGGGCGGGCGTGACCTTGGGGTTGCGGGCGCGCAGATGGGCTTGCACGGCGTCGAATGTCGCTTGGTCAATGAGCGGCGGCACGGCGACGGCGATCACCTCGCTGACCGGCTTCAGTTCCTTGGATTTCGCGCGCTTGTTGAACTCGTGGCGGCCGACATAGGTCGCGCGGGTCAGGATGCGGTGAACCTGCCCGATGCCCCAGCGCCCGCCGTCACGGGTGAAGAGTCGCTGCCGGTTGAGGTACGCGGTGATGTTCTTGGCGCCCATCGGCCCGGACGTGCCGTCCCCTTCGAGGGCAAGTCTGTAGATCAGCCGCACCGTGTCGGCGTACAGCGGGTCGATTTCCAGCTTCTTCTTCACCTTCGCGCCGCGTTGCTCGGCCGCGACGACGCGGTAGCCGATGGGCGGCAGGGAGCCGTTCCAAAAGCCCTGGCGCGCGTTCTCCTTCAAGGCGCGCAGCACATGCTTGGCATTTTCCTTGGACTGGTATTCGTCGAACAGCGCCATGATCTGCCGCATCATGACGTGCATCGGGTCGTCGCCCATTTCCTGGGTGATCGAGACCAGCTTGACGCCGTTCTTGGCGAGCTTCCTGACGTAGAATTCCAGTTCGAAGTGGTCACGGAAGAAGCGGCTGAACGAATGGACGATCACCACATCGAACGGCGCGGGTTTACTCGTGCCCGCCTCGATCATGCGTTGGAATTCGGGGCGGCGGTCATTGGTGGCGGACGCACCCGGCTCAACGTAGGTCTCGGCGAGCCGGTAGCCGCGCGATTGGCAATACGCCTCGCCCTGCCGCTTCGGGTCGGGAATGGAGACATCGTGCTCGGCCTGCCGCGCCGTCGAGACGCGCAGATAGAGGGCGGCGCGTTGCGGCACGGTCATGCTGGCAATCTCCTTATCTCATCGCGACGGCCCGAACAGTTCGTCGAACACGTCGCCGAACCACGCTTCGAACACGTCCACCTCGGCATCCGTGACCGGCACGCGCGCGGGCCAGTCGTCCACCACGCGCCATGTCTCAACGTCGTGTTTGACGGGTCGGCCAAGGCGCGGCGAGGGGCCGAGCACGACATAAAGATCGGTTGGCAATTTGCCGAACGCGGCGCGGTCGCGCAAAGGGTAGCGGTGCCGGGACATTGCGGCAGGATCGCGCAAAGCCCGTCCGGGCGGAACGGCCGATCTCTACGCTGGGACGCGCCCGGCTTCATTGTCGGTCAGCCCTCCCGCTTGATCCTTGGCGAGACAGCCAGCCCGAGGAAAACGAGAACGGCCTGATTGAGCCGCAGGATATCCTCGTCGTCCAACCGGCCGACGCGCGCGCCGACCTTGGTCTTGGGAACCGTGGTGATTTTGTCCACCATCAGGCGACACGCCGCGCGCAGGCCGTTGCGCTGGTTTGGCTCCACGGCCAGGCGGAACAGTGGCGCTTCGGTTTCATCGGTGGTGAAGGCGCAGACCGTGATGGAGTCTGTCGCGTCAAAACTATCGTCCTGCACGATGACGACGGGGCGCGGCTTGCCCGCATAGTCCTTGCCGCCGGCGACGGTCCAAATGTCGCCGCGCCTCATTCATCGCCCCAGTCAGACACCGAGTCGATGAACGCTTGATCGTCATGCGCGTGAGGGCTCGTCGCGATCGCCAGCGACTGGCGATGCGCTTCGGAGCGGAAGGCCGGGGATCGCACATCGGGCACCCAAATCTGGATTGGGCGAAGACCCTGCTCACGCAGACGTTCGCGATGTTCCCGGACCTTCACGCGGGATGATTTGACGCTTGATGCCGACGCCATGGAGAACTCTCCAATTTGGTTACATGTAACCTACCATCAGCGCGGCCCAATGACCAGCACTTTTCATCGGACAGGGTCGCCTCCCCTTCCCGGCAAAAGCCCTCTTCCCGAGGCACAGTGCCGGAAAGGGGATTGAAATTATTCAACAATTGCCCTGGGGCGGCCCACGCCCCGACCGGACGGCACGGAGAAAGACAAGCCCGATCAAGGGCTTGGATGGCGACCGGAGAGCCGCTTTTATCTAGCCGTCGCTTTCTGGTTCGCCGCCCGATATATTGTTCATGCTAATTTCGGCATGAACTTCTTCACAAAGCCACCGCAAGAACATGACGGAATCGCCAACACGCCAGCCCTTTGTTTTTGAGTTGGATCGTCTCGCGGAATACTCTGACGAGGCAATGCTCGCTGAACTCCGTCGAGTCGCCGACGTCGCGCCGGATGGTCCCCTGACGACCCGCTTATTTCAACGCTATTCGAGGGTGTCCTTCGGGACAGTGACGCAGCGGTTTGGTTCTTGGGACAAGGCGCTGAAGGCGGCTGGGCTAAGCGATCGGTGGCTTGGTTCTCGTGCCGCTAAGCTGGCCGCAACAAAGAGTCTAACCGATGAGTCCATCCTTGAAGCTCTCGTCGGTCTATCCAGCCGCCTCGAAAGGACCGAGCTGACATGGCGCGATGTGTCGGCGCACCTCCCTTTCGGAGGGGATACGCTGAAAAAGCGATGGGGATCCATAAGAGCGGCATTCGAGGCTGCCGGACTTACATCAACACGTCGCGGGCACCGCTATTCAGATGATGAGTGTTTCGACAACCTGTTGACGGTTTGGACGCACCATGGTCGCGCCCCGAGATTCCGTGAGATGGGTCAACCGCCATCAAGGGTCGGAGCCACGCCGTACATGGAGCGATTCGGCACATGGAAGAAGGCATTGGCGGCTTTTGTTGAGCGCGTGAATTCCGACCTGAACACGTCTTCCTCTGATACTGCTGCGGTTGACGTTGCCCCTGTTGTTGAATCGAGTTCGGCAGTCATTCGCGAATCTGGCAGAGATACGCGCGTTATTTCCTTGGGCGTGCGGTTCTGGGTTCTCAATCGGGACAGGTTCAAGTGTGTGTTGTGCGGCGACAGCCCTTCATCGAACCCTGTCTGCGTACTTCACGTTGATCACATCGTCCCCTGGTCGAAAGGCGGACGGACGAGTACCGAAAATCTTAGGTCGCTTTGCAATTCATGCAATATCGGACGGGGCAATCGGTACGATGACTAAACCTTGCCGACGGTAGCATCCAAGAACTTCATAGGGCTATGGCGTAGACATAGTGCTCATCATCATCGGCCGTGGCCCGCCAGAGCGCGCTAAAGTAGCCGATTTTCTCTGGCATCAAGATTGTCAAGCGATATTATCGCTTGACAATTACGAATAATAAGCGATATTATCGCCAATGAAGACGATCATTCTCACGCTGAGCGCCGCGAAAGATCTTGATGCCGTTCCTCGAGATGCGCGTGAGCGGGTGGAATCAGGGCTCAACCGCTACGCGATAACCGGCCAAGGCCACGTGAAGGCCCTTCAAGGGCGCGATGGCTACCGCCTCCGTATTGGCAGCTACCGGGTGATCTTCGATGAGGATGCAACCACGATCCTGGCGATCTACATCGGGCGCCGAGCTACGACGACTTACAAGAGGAGCTAACGCCATGAGTGAACTACAGATCATTCGGACGCCCAGCGGCGAAGAGCTGGTGGTACTGCCCCGGGCCGAATATGAAGCACTCTTAGAGCGCGCCGATCATGACGCCGAAGACGCAGACGACGTCGCCACCTACGATGCCCGTAAGGCCGAATTGGCTGCAGGTGGCGTTATGCTGCCTCCGGAAGTTAGCGCGGCGATTGTTCGAGGTGACAGTCGGCTGAAAGCCATTCGGAAGTGGCGCGATGAAACGCAACTGCATTTGGAGTTCAAGACAGGTATCGGTCAGGGTTATTTGTCCGATCTGGAAAGCGGACGTCGAACGGGAACCCTCGAGACCATCAAGAAGCTCGCGACGGCTTTGGATGTGCCGGTGGAGTGGCTTTCGTAAACGATATCGCGCTTTCCCGACAACTCTCCAGTTTTTCGTGAAGGGTCTTGCGGGCAAGCCCGTCCCAGAGCGATAGCGTCGACATGGTGCTTATCATCGTCGGCCGAGGCCATGTCGGCGCAGGACTGGCAGGATCCATCTTGACGCGCTGGCGTGTCGTAATAATAATATTTATTATTATAAAACCTGTGAGAGCATCATGAACAGCCTGAAGCTCACAACCATCGGAACGTCAACCGGCGTTGTCATCCCCAAGGAGATGCTGGCGCGGCTAAGGGTTGCCAAGGGCGATACGCTCTATTTCACGGAAACGGCGGATGGCGGCTATCACCTCACCGCCTTTAATCCTGACTTTGCTGCGAAAATGGCCAAGGCCGAAGAGATTATGAACCGCTATCGCAACACGCTGAACGTGCTGGCGAAGTGAGCGAGCGGGTCTGGATCGACGAGCAACTGGCGCTGGCGGTGCATGAACAGTTGCTTGTCCGCGATGGCGGGCTGGCGGGTGTGCGCGATTTGGGCCTGGTGCGCTCCGCGCTGGCGCGCGCCCAGCAATTGGAAGCGTATGGCGATGATGTGGATACGGTCACGCTTGCCGCCGCCTATACCGTTGCCATCGTTCAAAACCACCCCTTTGCCGATGGCAACAAGCGCACAGGCTTTGTCGCAGGTTTGTTGTTTCTGGAATTGAACGGCATGGCCTTCACCGCAAGCGAAGAGGCGGCAACAGAAGCGGTGCTGGCACTCGCTTCTGGGCAAAGTGATGAAGGCGCCTATCGCGCTTTCCTACGTGACAATTCCAGTCCATTATCCCGTTGAGGGGCCTGTGGGCAGGGATGTGAATTGGAAAAGGACGGTATTTTATGTGAGATAAAATTTTTTCATTAAATCTATGATATTTATATTTAATTTCAATTTTATCAGCTGCAGAGACCCCCTCTCCGCCAGTTGCCCTAAGGTGTCCCCAGGGCACGCGGTGATCAGCGATGGTCAGGGCGGGGGAGCGCGGGAGGCTCGCCGCCTAGCCTGCATGCGCCTCTCGTTTCAGTTTCAGTTCAACAGTGCGAAGCGTCGGATCGCTGGCGTCAGGAGCAATCCGAAAGCCCAACTGCTGGCACATCCTGAGCATGGTTGAATTTTCGCTCAGGACTGAACCGAAGAGTTCTTCCAACCCATGAGCGCGCGCGTAATCGATGAGATGGCTCATCAGCTGCCAGCCCAGCCCCTTGCCTTTCAGGTGCGAGCGCACAAGGACGGCATATTCGCCGCGCCTGTAGTCGGGGTCTGCGGCAAAGCGCACGACGCCAAGCAGGGCGCCACTTTGCATATCAAGCGCAACGAAAGCGATTTCGCGCGCATAATCGATCTGGGTGAAGCGGGCGATAAAGCGATGGGCAAGCCGCGACTTTGGCATGAAGAAGCGCAGGCGGTAATCCTCGGTCCTGATGTCGGCCATGAACGCCTCGTAGAGCCCTTCATCGGCCGGGATGATGGGGCGGATATGCACCCCGCCGACCCCTTCGATGAGGAGACGCTTTTCCCAGCCTGCGGGATAAGGCCTGATGACCATGGGTTGGCGCGGCGCGTCGGTCAGGCTGGCAATTCTCACGCGCGCATCCAGGGCGATCACGCCATTGACGTCGGCCAGAAGCGGATTGATATCGATCTCGCGCAGCTCATCATGCGCCGTTACCAGATTACACAGGGCAACCAGCGCATCGGCGATGGCGATGAGGTTGGCTGCGGGCTTGTCGCGGTAGCCGGCCAGCAGGCGCGCGATGCGCGTTCCGGCAATGAGCTCAAGGGCGCTGTCGCGATCAAGGGGCGGCAAAGCGAGCGCCGTATCGCTGAGGATTTCCGCCGCCGTTCCGCCAGCTCCAAACAGCAGCATGGGGCCGAAATTCTCATCCACGCTCATGCCGAGGATAAGCTCATGCGCATGCGGCCGGCGGATCATGGGAGCAAGCGTGAAGCCGTCGATATGGGCATCTGGCCGGCGCTCACGGACGCGCTGGAGCATGGCATCGGCTGCCTCGCGCACACCAGCCGGGCTTGCCAGATCAAGGCGCACGCCATCGACATCGGATTTGTGTGAAATATCGCGGGACAGGATTTTAAGTGCCACGCCGGGCGCCTGGCGTAGAAGTGTCGCCGCGATGTCGGCTGCTTCGTCGCTGCTGGTTGCAATCAGGCTTTCAACGACCGGAATGCCTGCTGCGGCGATCAGCGATTTGCTCTGTACTTCACTCAGCATGGTGCGCTCTTCGCGCCGGGCATGCTCGATGATGTGACGGCTTGCGGTACCCATGGCCGGCAGATCAGCCGCGCCTTGAGCGGGCGTACGCATCAGGGCGTCCTGTGCCTTTGCATAGCGCACGATATGCATATAGGCGCGGGCGGCGGAGCCGGGCGTTTGCAGACTTGGTATGTCGTGTTGGGCGAAGAGCGCGCGCGAAGACTGGACGGCTTCCTCGCCCAGCCAGTTCGTCATGACGATTGGCCGCCTTCCCTGCCGCGCCGCCTCCGTCACGGCCTCGACGGTCTTTTCGGCAACCGCCAGGGCGGGAGCGATAGCAGTTGGACAATAAAGGGCCAGCACGGCGTCCACGGTGCTGTCGGCCAGAATGATCGACAGCGCCTTGCCATAACGCTCCGCATCCGCATCGCCGATGATGTCGATCGGGTTGGCTTTTGACCAGTTCGCGGGCAGGAAGGCGTCAAGAGCCTTGCGTGTAGGGTCGCTGAGCGGAGCGATGTCGCCGCCAAAATCGACCAGACGATCGGCTGCCAGAACGCCTGCTCCCCCGCCATTGGTGAGAATGGTCAAACGCCCGCCTGTCAGGCGCGGCAGGCGGGCGAGCATTTCTGCGGCCTCGAAGAGTTCGTTGAGGTCGAGAACACGCACCAGACCGGCGCGGCGGAAGGCCGCATCATAGGCGCGATCGGACCCCGCCAGACGCCCGGTATGCGAGGCGGCCGCCTGGGCGGCGGCGGCGTGGCGGCCTGATTTGATGATGATCACCGGTTTGACGCGGGCAGCCCGCCTGGCTGCCGACATGAATTTCGCCGCGTTCGTGACGGCTTCCATATAGAGAAGAATGGCGCGGCTATCGACGTCGCCTGCCAGATAATCGAGAACATCGCCAAAATCGACGTCCGCCATATCGCCAAGCGACACCACATGGGAAAAGCCGATATCCCTGCCGGCGGCCCAGTCGATGATCGCGGTGATGAGGGCGCCTGATTGCGCGACCAGCGCCAGATGGCCCGCGCCCGCATGGCGATGGGCAAAACTGGCGTTGAGCTTCAGGCGCGGCAGCATGAGCCCGAGGATGTTGGGGCCAAGGATGCGCAGCAGTGCCGGCCTTGCCGCATTCAGCATCGCCTGGCGCAAGTGCGCGTCAAGACCAGCCGTCAGCACCGCAGCGGCGCGCGTGCCATGGGCTGCCAGCTCGGCGATGAGGGCGGGGATGGTGGCTGGCGGGGTGGCGATGATGGCCAGATCAACAGGATGCGGCAGGGCGCTGATACGAGCATGGCAGGGATGGCCGGCAACGTCGCTATGCTTGGGGTTGACGAAGTATATCTCACCGGCAAATCCCCCGCTCAGCAGATTGCGCGCAACTGTCGCGCCGATCGCGCCGGCACGCTCGCTGGCGCCGATGAGAACGAGCGAGCGCGGTTCAAAGAGAGCATCGAGATTGCGGATGGTCATGACATGATCCTGACGGCTGCCTAACATCGCAACGTGGAGATTTTACGAAGGTTGCTGGTGAGCCCGGCCATGATCGCCCGGCTCGCGGCAAATTCGTGCAATGCCGGAATCGATGGTGGGGATGTCCGATTATCCCGCCTCAGGCGAGAAACAGCTTTCGCAGTTGCGAACGAGTGATAAGATTGCCACGTGTATCGGGAGTACGCCACCATGAACTGCCATCCGGAAGTCTGCAGGTCAGGGATCACGACGGCAAACAGCTGTGAGGCATGCTGGGTGCGGCGGGGCAGCGTTTGCGCCGCCTTGTCGAGCGATGAGCTGGCTGTTCTTGCGTCATTGGCGCAGAAGGCGGAATTTGCTCCCAAGAAGGCGTTGTTTTTGCAAGGCGATCGTGTGGTGTCGGTGTTCAACATCACCTCCGGTGTTGTACGCCTCTACAAACTTCTGACTGATGGCCGCCGCCAGGTCATCGGCTTTGCCTTGCCTGGAGATTTCCTGGGGCTGGCGCGCGGCGATGCCTATGATTTCTCGGCCGATGCGGCGGATCATGTGAGTGCTTGTGCATTTTCACGCGCCGACTACACGGCGCTTGCCGATGCCAAGCCGCATCTGTTGCGGCAACTCTATGATTTTGCGGCCCATGAGCTGGCTCTGGCGCAAGATCAGATGGTGCTGCTGGGGCGGCGATCGGCCGAGGAAAAAGTGATCTGTTTTCTCCTGCGCCTGCAAGAACGCTGGGCGCGGATTGAGGGCAATGCGTCGGTGATGGTGCCGCTGCCGATGAACCGGCAGGATATCGCCGATTTTCTGGGTCTTACCATCGAAACCGTCAGCCGCACCTTCACCAGGCTGGCGCGCGACAAGACGATCCTGAACGTTTCGCAGGGCGTCAGGCTCATGAACCCTGATCGCATGGCCCGCATCGCTGCAACCTGATCCGGCGCCCTCCCGTCCGACGCTTTCGGGGACCGCGCTTTCCTGCACTGCGCCATATCCCCTGCTTAGACCGGATGTTTTTGCTGCGCATTGACATAGATCAATGCCGCCTCAACACGCCCTCGCTACGCCTAGCACCGAAGGCTGCAGCGCTCCTGCTGCTCCGCGAGGCAGAGGCCGGGTCATGGCAGCGACTGGAAATCCGATCCGACGGGCGACAACCGGCGAGATGGTGGGCATACTGATCGCCGCGATCTGCAGCGTTATGTTCCTGATCATTGCCGGCAAGACAGAACATTCGGGTTATGCCTTTCATGCCCTGGTGGCGATGCTGAGTGCGTTTGCCACCATCTTTCTCATCGGCAATCGCTGCTTCCAGCCTGGCCCGTTCCCCGCTCCTCAGGAAATCAACGGAAAACCCAATTACAATATGGGGCCGGTGAAGTTCGCGACAATTGCCGCGATGTTCTGGGGTATTGCCGGTTTTACGGTCGGACTGATCATCGCGCTGCAACTTGCCTTTCCTGTTCTGAACCTTGACCTGCCGTGGACAAGCTTCGGTCGCATGCGGCCCTTGCATACGTCAGCCGTCATTTTTGCCTTTGGCGGCAACGTGCTGCTGGCAACGTCTTTCTATGTCGTCCAGCGCACGTCGCGGGCAAGGCTTGCGGGCGATCTCTCGCCATGGTTCGTCGTGCTTGGCTACAATCTCTTCATCGTCATCGCCGGTACCGGTTATCTGCTTGGCATCACCCAGGGCAAGGAATACGCCGAGCCGGAATGGTATGCTGATTTATGGCTCACCATCGTCTGGGTGACCTATCTGCTGGTTTTTCTGGCAACGCTTGGCAAGCGCACCGAGCCGCACATCTATGTAGCGAACTGGTTCTATCTTGGTTTTATCGTCACGATCGCTGTCCTGCATCTGGGCAATAATCTGGCGGTGCCGGTGTCGCTCCTGTCGCCAAAATCCTACATTGTCTGGTCGGGCGTGCAGGATGCCATGTTCCAATGGTGGTATGGGCACAATGCGGTTGGTTTTTTCCTCACCGCGGGCTTCCTTGCCATCATGTATTATTTCGTGCCGAAGCGCGCGGGGCGGCCGATCTACAGCTACCGCCTGTCGATCATCCATTTCTGGGCCCTGATCTTTCTCTACATCTGGGCGGGTCCCCATCACCTCCACTACACCGCGCTGCCGGACTGGGCGCAGACGCTCGGCATGACCTTCTCGATCATGCTGTGGATGCCGTCCTGGGGCGGCATGATCAACGGGTTGATGACGCTTTCCGGCGCCTGGGACAAGCTGCGCACCGATCCGGTGCTGCGCATGATGGTTGTCTCGCTCGCATTTTACGGCATGTCGACCTTTGAGGGGCCGCTGATGTCGATCAAGACGGTCAACGCGCTCTCCCATTATACGGACTGGACGATCGGCCATGTGCATTCGGGTGCGCTTGGCTGGGTCGCCTATATCTCCTTCGGCGCCATCTATTGCCTCGTGCCATGGCTATGGAACCGCAAGGAGCTCTACTCTCTCAAGCTGGTGAACTGGCATTTCTGGATATCGACACTCGGCATCGTCTTCTACATCACGGCGATGTGGGTGTCGGGTATCCTGCAGGGCCTGATGTGGCGTTCCTACACCGCGCTGGGCTTCCTTGAATATTCCTTCATCGAGACGGTTGAGGCGATGCACCCCTTCTACGTCATCCGGGCGCTTGGTGGAGCGCTGTTCCTCATCGGCGCGCTCATCATGGTGTTCAATCTGTGGATGACAGTGCGTAGCGGCGAGCTTGCCGGGTCTGAGAGCGACACGTCCGTTTCACCGCAACTTTCACTTGCGCACTGAGGAGCCCGCTGATGTCGAATGTGGACATTCCTGCCACGCCGCGTCGTTCGCTGTGGTCGAAGCACAAATTCCTCGAGACCAATTCGATCATTCTGGTGATCGGTGTACTGCTGGTGATCTCGATTGGCGGTCTGGTCGAGATCGCGCCCCTGTTCTATCTGCAAAACACCATCGAGAAGGTCGAGGGTATGCGGCCCTACACGCCGCTCGAATTGGCGGGCCGTGCCATCTATGTGCGCGAGGGCTGTTATCTCTGTCACAGCCAGATGATCCGGCCGCTGCGCGATGAAGTCGAGCGTTACGGACACTACTCGCTGGCGGCTGAAAGCATGTATGACAAGCCCTTCCAATGGGGATCGAAGCGGACCGGTCCCGACCTTGCCCGTGTGGGTGGCAAGTATTCCGACGACTGGCAGGCGCGCCACCTCGCTGATCCGCGCTCGCTGGTGCCGCAATCGATCATGCCGGGCTATCCGTTTCTGGCAAAAACCGAACTTTCCTACGACGACATCGCAACGGAACTCAAAGCCAATCGCAATGGGGGCGTGCCCTACAGCGATGAGATGATCGCGCGCGCGATGGACGACCTGCGGGCGCAGGCGACACCCGATCATCCCGGCCAGTCGGCGTTTGAAAAGCGCTATCCCAAAGCGCAGGCGCGCGATTTCGACGGTAATCCCAACCGCATCAGCGAAGCCGACGCCCTCATCGCCTATCTGCAGATGCTGGGCAGCCTGGTTGATTTCAAGCTCTATGATGACAAAGCCAACATCCGCTAAGCGAGGCCGCCATGGACGCAACTTATCAATGGCTCGCAGGCTTCGCCCAATCGGCGGGCCTGCTCTATTTCGTCGGGATGTTTCTGGTGGTCTGTGTCTATGCGTTCTGGCCAAGAAATCGCGCCCGCTTCGAGCGCGCGGCGCTGACGCCGCTTCAGGAGGACTGAGCGATGGCCGATCCGCACAATGCCAGCAACGAGATTGACCACGTCACCGGAACGGCAACGACGGGCCATGAATGGGATGGCATCCGCGAGCTCAATACGCCGCTGCCACGCTGGTGGCTCAACATCTTTTACGTGACCATCATCTGGTCGATCGGCTACTGGATTGCCTATCCCGCCTGGCCGCTCATCAGCAGCACGACCAGGGGCGTGCTTGGCTATGCCACGCGCCTTGCGGTCGAGGATGATCTGGCCATTCAAAAAGCGGGGCGTGCCGTGCAGTCAGCAGAACTTGCTGGTGCGACGCTTGATCAGATCAAGGCTGATCAAGCCCTGCTGCGCATCGCGCTGGCGCAGGGTAAGTCCGCTTTCGGCGACAATTGTGTCGGCTGCCACGGCATCGGCGGCGCCGGCTCCAAGGGCTTTCCCAATCTTAACGATGATGACTGGCTGTGGGGCGGCACATTGGCGGCGATCCAGACCACGCTGCAGCACGGTGTGCGTGCGACAACCGATAATGAAACGCGCACCAGCCTGATGCCGGCCTTCGGGCGTGATGGCATCCTCAAGCGTAACGAGATCAATGCCGTTGCCAATCATGTGCGGATACTGGCGGGGCAGCCGGCTGAGCCAAAGGCGGACCTGGCTACAGGCAGCCGGATTTTCGAGCAGAATTGCGCTGTCTGTCATGGCCCGCAGGGCAAGGGTAACCAGGAGCTGGGTGCCCCCAACCTCACCGATGCCATCACTCTCTATGGCAACGATCTGGCCTCGCTGACCGAGACCATCACCAACAGCCGCAACGGCGTCATGCCGGCCTGGGGCGAGCGACTTGATGCCACAACAATCAAGGCGTTGACCGTTTATGTCCATTCACTCGGCGGAGGTCAGTGATTGTGTCAGCAGCGGAGGCTGAAACAGATGATGTCCCCTTCTTCGCGCCGTCGAAGAAGGTTTATCCGCAACATGTTTCAGGGCCTTTTCGCCGGGCGAAATGGCTGATCCTCCTTGCCTGCCTCGGCATCTATTATGCCCTGCCCTTCGTGCGCTGGGAGCGTGGTCCAAATCTGCCAAACCAGGCGGTTCTGGCCGATATCGCTCATAATCGTTTCTATTTTTTCTTCATCGAAATCTGGCCGCAGGAAGTCTACTATTTCACCGGATTGCTGATCCTTGCGGCCTTCATGCTGTTCTTGATGAATGCGGTCGCCGGGCGCCTGTGGTGCGGGTATCTGTGCCCGCAAACGGTGTGGACCGATCTCTTCCTGGCGGTGGAGCGCTTCTTCGAAGGTGACCGGCGCGAGCGGATCAGGCGCGATGAGGGTCCGTGGACCGTCGACAAGCTGTGGCGGAAAATTCTCAAGCATAGCTCATGGCTGATGATCGCCTGGTGGACGGGTGGTGCCTGGGTTCTCTATTTCGCCGACGCGCCGACGCTGGTGCGCGCACTTGCCAGCTTCACCGCGCCGGTGGCGGCTTACGTCTGGATCGCCATTTTGACCTTCACCACCTATGCGCTTGCCGGGATCATGCGCGAGCAGGTGTGCAAATACATGTGCCCGTGGCCGCGCATCCAGGCGGCGCTGACCGATGATGAGGCGCTGAATGTCACCTATCGCTATGATCGTGGGGAGCCGCGCACATCTTTCAAGCAGGCTTTGCGGCTGAGGGCGATTGGCGAGCCGGCGGGCGATTGCGTTGATTGTCAGCAATGCGTGGCCGTTTGCCCGACCGGGATTGATATTCGGGACGGATCGCAACTTGATTGCATCCAGTGCGGGCTGTGCATTGATGCCTGCGACAACGTGATGACAAAGACAGGCCGGTCGCAGGGGTTGATCGGTTATGATACCGCCGACAATGTCGAGCGCCGGCTTGCTGGAAAAACAACTCTCTATCGTCCGATCCGTGCACGTACCGTCATTTACGCGGTCCTGATCGCGCTTGTCGGCAGTGCCATGCTCTATCAGCTGGCAACGCGGCGGACAGTCGAGATTTCGGTGCTGCATGAACGCACGCCACTCTTTGTGAAGCTCAGCGACGGCTCCATTCGCAATGCTTTTGCGATCCGCATCCTCAACAAACGCCCCGACACAAGGCTGATCGTTCTGACAGTCGCCGGCCTGTCGGGGATCAGGCTTGAAGCGGTCGGGACCGATGCTACCGCCGACGGTCGGCCGATTGTGACGGTTGATCCTGATTCCTCGCGCGAAGTGCGGGTCTTTGTCACGGTGCCGCCGGGCGTTCCGCTCCGTGGTACGCAACCGATCTCGTTTATCGCCTCGGATCTGTTTGTTGGCGAGGTCGTCAGAAGCCAGGATCATTTTTTTGCACCTTAGAGACCGTTCACTCCTCAGTTGAAAGTGACGACATGGCAGTTGAACTTCACACGCGCCGGCCCGCTCCCCGTCCTGCCTTCGAACTGACGGGGTGGATGTGTCTGGCCATGATGCTCGCATTCTTTCTCGTGGTCAGCAGCGTCAATGCGGTGATGATGACATTGGCGATCCGCACGATGCCGGGGAGCGATGCGAAGAGTGCCTATGAAACCAGCCAGAAGTTCAATCGCGAGATCGCCCGTATGCACGCCCAGTCGGCGCGAGGCTGGCAGGCGCAGGCCGACATTGTCCGCGACGGTGATGGGGCACGGATCACACTGGTACTGAACGACAGAGCAGCGGTTGCGGTCCGTGGCCTCGCGGTGATGGCTCGCCTGCAGCATCCAGCCTCGCGCCAGCTGGACCGCGAGGCACGCCTCGTCGAGGTCGCGGCCGGTGTCTACGACGCAAAAGTTGCCCGCATCCCGCCCGGAGCGTGGACGCTGGCCGTTGAGGCGGAGCGCGATGGCGAGCCTTTGTTCAGTTCACGTACGCGCTTTCTTATGAAGGAGTAGCAGCATGGGCGCGCAACAGGATCTGTCGTTGTTCGTGCGTCATCGTGAAGGCGGCATAGAAGGCCTGGAGCTTGCGGTTGAAGGAATGCGGTGTGCAGGCTGCATGCGCGCCATCGAGATCGGACTGAAGAGTGACGCCAGCGTTTTGAGTGCGCGTGTCAATCTGGCCCTGAAACGCGTGACGGTTGAATGGCGCGAGGGCGTGCTGCGGCCCGAGGCTGTGATCGCGCAACTCGCCGCGCTCGGCTTCAAGGCCTACCCATTCCTCCCTGCAAATCAGCACGACAGCGAGGTGGCCCAGGAGGCCCAGCTGCTGCGATATGTGGGCGTCGCCGGTTTTGCCGCGATGAACATCATGTTGCTGTCCGTCTCGGTATGGTCAGGCAACAGCAGCGATATCAATCCGCTCACGCGCGATCTCTTCCACTGGTTATCGGCGCTTATTGCGCTGCCGACGGCGGCCTATGCGGGGCGACCATTCTTCGACAGCGCTCTGCGGGCGCTGCGGGCGGGCGCGGTCAACATGGACGTACCGATTACACTCGGCGTCGTGCTGGCGCTTGGCATGTCGGTCGTTGAAACCTGGAACCATTCCCGGCACGCCTATTTTGACGGCGCGGTGATGCTGCTCTTCTTTCTGCTCATCGGGCGTTATCTCGATCAACTCATGCGCCGCCGCACCCGTGATCTTGCCGGCAATCTGGCGGCACTCAAATCGGAAAGCGCGACCCGCCTGCAGCCTGACGGCACGACCATCATCATACCGATCAACGCCATTTTGCCAGGTGATATTGTGTTGATCCAGCCGGGCGAGCGCGTGGCCGTGGACGGCGTCATTGAGACGGGCCGGTCAAAGATTGATCAAAGCCTGATCACCGGCGAAACCTTGCCGGTGGCGGTGAGCACGGGCGAGCGCGTTCATGCCGGCACCATGAACCTGTCCGGCGCACTCACCGTGGTTGTCGAGGCGGCAGGCGCGGGAACGCTGCTGGACGAGATCGACCGGCTGATGTCGCAGGCGGTGGAAAGCCGGTCGCGTTACGTCCATCTTTCCGACCGTGCGGCCAGGCTTTATGCGCCACTCGTCCACACCGCTGCACTGGTGACGTTTTTGGGATGGATGGCTTTCGGTCTGCCTTGGCAAGAGGCGTTGGTGATCGCGATCACGGTCCTCATCATCACCTGCCCTTGCGCGCTTGGGCTGGCAATCCCGGCGGTGCAGGTTGTCGCTGCCTCGGCCCTTTTCAAAAACAGGATCATGCTGCGTGAAGGCGCGGCGCTGGAGCGGTTGGCCGAAGCTGACATGGTCGTTTTCGACAAGACGGGAACGTTGACGTTGCCCGAGCCGTCGCTGCTCAACATCGCCATGATCGACCCCGTGCTTCTTGGCCAAATCGCCGCGCTTGCCGCCGCAAGCCGTCATCCGCTGGCGCAGGCGGTGAGCCGCGCTGCCGGTGGGCCGCGCCCGATGGCCGGGGCGCAGGAGCATGAGGGGCAGGGGGTGGCTGCTCTGCTCGATGGCGACGAGATGCGATTGGGGAGTGCTGCCTTCTGCCATGCTGAAGCCGAGGCGCTGGCAGTAGGGACGAGCTATCCGAGCGCCTCGCTGATTGCCTGGCGCTATCGCGACCGTTGCGTCGTGCTGGCGGTCGGGCAGAGCTTGCGGCCTGATGCGCGCACCTGCATCAGCGACCTGAAAATGCGCGGCCTGCGGCTTGCCATCCTGTCGGGTGACAGGATGGAAGCGGTGGCACCCGTCGCGCAGATGCTCGGGATCAGCGAGTATCAGGCCGGCCTTACTCCTGGCAATAAACTGCGTGCTCTTGATGCCTGGACGGCTGAGGGCCGGATCATCGGGATGGTTGGAGACGGGCTCAATGACGCGCCCGCTCTGGTCAGAGCCCATGTCTCGCTCTCGCCGATCAGCGCCACGCATCTTGCCCAGTCGGCTTCCGATATCGTCTTTCTTGGTGACAGCCTCGGCCCGGTCGCAACAGCGATCATCATTGCCCGCAAGGCGCGCCGGCTGATGATGCAGAATTTGTGGTTTGCCGTCCTCTATAATGCCTTCGCGGTGCCGCTTGCCATCGCCGGCCTGGCCACCCCGCTGGTTGCCGCCGCCGCCATGTCGGGCTCGTCTCTCATTGTCACCATCAATGCGTTGCGGGCAGGTCGCGCGACCATGGTACGGCAAGGAGGGGCGGCATGAACATTATCCTCATCCTCTTTCCGCTGGCGCTTGGGCTTGGACTGGCTGGCCTTATTGCCTTCTTCTGGTGTCTGCGTTCGGGTCAGTACAGTGATCTGGAAGGTTCGGGCTGGCGGGTCCTTGAAGATGACGATATCGACCATTCCCCTCCGACTGCGGTTGTGCTGCCAGAGGAGCGATGATGCCTCATGAGGCCGACGATTGCTGTACGACGTCATGACAAATCAGCGACAGGTCAATCACCCCGCAAGAGCGCCTGACCTCGGTCAGCCCGCAGGCACAGCGATCAGCGGCGCTGCCGTTTTTGCTTTTGCTCACTTCGCGTGGTGATGTTTTCGAGGCACAGGTGAATTCAAAACCGGATCGGCTCGAAAGAAACTGCGGCGCCCGTTTTTGAAACCAAGGCGCGGCAAGACAATTTCAGCAATGGCGCTGGTTGCGGCCTCGGTCGGGAAGACCAGCAGATCGGCGGCATGCCCAACCGCAACGCCATAGTGCTCGATGTTCATCAGCCGGGCGGCATCACTCGTGACCATCGCCAGGCAATCCTCAAGGTCCTGCCGTCGCCCGAGTTGAGCGATATTGGCATAGAGATTAGCGATGCGGCACAGTGAACAATCACCAAACGGCGTGAAGGCGTTGAGGACATTGTTGGTTGCCAGCGAGCAGGTGACGCCGTGGTGGCGCAGGAGGTCAGCGCGGGTGACGCCACGCGGTACGTTGTGATCGATGCCACGCCCCATGAGAAAGAGATCGGTCGAAGGCAGAACCGTCACTGCCACGCCGGAACTGGCCAGCAAGCGCGCTGCCGCGACAAAGTCTGCGGAAGGCAAGGCAGAGAGCTTGGTGACATGTCCGATGGTCACCCGCCCGGCATAATTGTGAGCCCGCGTCTGCCGGCATACCTCGGTCAGCGACAGGAAGCGGGTGTCAAGATCGAAATCGAGATGGAAATCGATATCAAGATCAAAGGTGCGGGCGATGGCAAAGATGCGGGCGATATGCTCGTCGGGTTGTGTATCGGCATAAGGACAGCCTCCGATCAGGGAGGCGCCCTGCCGACACGCTTCGATCAGCAACTCCTCGCAGCCCGGATCATTGATGAGCCCTTCCTGCGGGAAAACGCATATCTCGATGTCGATTGCCCAGGTGTAGTCTTTCGCGAGCCGTTGTATCGAATGAAACCCTTTGAGGCCAATGCGCGGGTCGATTTCGACATGAGTGCGCATCTTCATGGTGCCAGCCATGATCGCTTTTTCCAGCGTCCGCCGTGCCCGTTGTTCGATGTCGTCTTCGCTGAATGCC
>JAKFVK010000281.1 GCA_021732205.1 Hyphomicrobiales bacterium
CCGCCAAGCTTGCCAGGGATAATCCTGCTCTCGCCGCCTTCATTGACGAGTGCCGGCGCATCGGCACCTCTGAATCGGCGATTGAAACCGCTGAAAAACAAGGGTTTGACACCGGTCTGCGGGTCCAACACGCCGTCGACCCAGGCATCAGCTTGCCCGTCTTTGTCGCCAATTTCGTCCTCATGGGCTATGGGACGGGGGTCATTTTCGGCTGTCCGGCCCATGACCAGCGCGATCTTGATTTCGCCCGCAAATATGATCTGCCCGTATTGCCTGTCGTTCTTCCCCCCGGCGGCGATGGCGCAAATTACACCATCGGTGACACGGCCTATACCGGCCCCGGCACGATGATCCATTCGCGCTTCCTTGACGGGCTCGACACGGAACCGGCCTGGGACATGATGGCAAGGCGTCTTGAATCAACAATTCTGGGCGGCGAGCCGCAAGGCACGCGGCAGACCAATTTCCGGCTGCGCGACTGGGGTATTTCCCGCCAGCGCTATTGGGGCTGCCCGATCCCCGTCATCCATTGCGATGTCTGCGGCCCTGTGGCGGTGCCTGACGGCGATCTGCCGGTGGTTCTGCCTGACGACATCACATTCGATCGTCCGGGCAATCCGCTCGATCATCACCCGACCTGGAAAAACATACCCTGTCCACGCTGCGCCAGGCCGGCACGCCGCGAAACCGACACGATGGATACCTTCGTCGATTCATCCTGGTATTTTGCCCGTTTCACCAATCCCTGGCTGACAAGCGCGCCAACGGATGCAGGCGATGTCCGGCGCTGGCTTCCGGTTGACCAGTATATCGGCGGGATCGAGCACGCGATCCTGCACTTGCTCTATTCCCGGTTCTTTGCCCGCGCCATGACGCAGACCGGCCACATGGATATTGCTGAGCCTTTCGCCGGCCTCTTTACCCAAGGCATGGTGGTCCACGAGACCTACCGGCGCAGCGATGGTGGCTGGGTCGAGCCGGCGCAGGTGCTGATCACTGGCGATGGCGATGGGCGACGCGCTCATTTGCGGGGCACCAACGAGGCGGTCGAGATTGGCGCCATCGAGAAAATGTCAAAATCGCGCAAAAATGTCGTCGATCCTGACGATATCATCGCGACCTACGGCGCCGACACCGCCCGCTGGTTCATGCTCTCCGACAGCCCGCCGGAGCGCGACGTCATCTGGACCGAACAGGGCGTCGAGGGCGCCTGGCGCTTCGTGCAGCGCATCTGGCGGCTGATTGGCGAGATATCCGCTCTCGCGACAGTGGCTGAGGATGAGGGGGCGCAGGCACTGAGCCTGCGCAAGACGGTTCACCGTACCATTGTCGCCGTCCAAAACCAGATCGAGCGACTGCGCTTTAACGTTGCGGTTGCCCAGCTCTATGAATTGACCAATGCCATGACCGCTGCTCTGGCCTCAAGCCGCCTCGACACACCACCCTCCGGCCTGACGACGGCACTGCGTGAAGCGGGGGATGTATTGGTGTGCCTCCTTGCCCCCATGATGCCGCATCTGGGGGAAGAGTGCTGGCGTCTGCTTGGTCATGATGACCTCGTGGCGTTGGCCGCCTGGCCGCTTGCCAACCCGGCTTTGCTCAGCGATGACACGGTGACGATACCCGTTCAGCTCAACGGCAAGAAGCGGACGGAGTTGACGATTGGCAAAACTGCCGACCATAAAGAGATTGAAGCGGCCGCTCTCGCTCTGGATGTTATCGTTCAGTCGCTCGAGGGACGTCCGGTCCGACGTGTCGTGGTTGTGCCGCAAAGGATCGTCAATGTCGTTGTCTAAGTGCGCCGCCCTGTTGCGCCCTGCCGGCCTGGTGATACTGGCGCTTGCTTTGGCAGGTTGCGGATTTCGCCCGCTTTATCTTGAAAATGGCGCCCCTTTTGCCGGCGCGTCAAAACAAAATACTAGTATCGGGCGCGAATTGGCTGGTATTTCTGTTCAGCTCGGATCGACACGCGAAAGTATTTTACTGCGCAATAATCTCATCTTCGCCTTGACAGGCGGCGGCGATGACAGCGCCAACCCGGTGCACCGCCTGGATTACACCATCGTCAAATCCGCCTCACCCTTTACCGTCGAGGCGGGCTCCGGGCGCCAATCGGCCGCCTTCGTCACGATCCAGGTCACCTATCAGCTGCTGCGTATCGGTAGTCTTGATCCGGTGTTCAGGGGACGGGCCATCGGTCGTGCCTCGTTCGATAAGCCCGCGCAGCGCTTTGCCGCCATCCGCGCCGAACGCGATGCCGAGGACCGGGCGGTCGGCGACGTGTCCGAAGCCATCCGTAACGCCCTGGCGAGTTACTTCGTGCAAAAGAGCCAGTCCGGCTCGTGACCGCGCTGAAGGGAGCCGCAATTGCGACTTTCATGCGCCAGCCCGGCCTCACACGCCGGGCTTTTCTTGTCTACGGGCCTGATTCGGGCCTTGTGAGCGAATATGTCGGCCGGCTGGTCGAGGCCTGCCTCAAAGGCCGCAACGACCCATTCGCCCTCGTCAGGCTCGATGCCGATATCCTTGTCGCCGATCCTGGCCGCGTCAGTGATGAATTGGCGACCATTGGCATGTTCGGCGGCGAGCGCGTCGTCTGGCTGCGTGCGGCTAACATGCGGATTGACGGCAAGGCGCTGGCCGCCAGCCTGCAGCCGGCGATAGCGGCCATATCAGGTGGCTATCTGGTGGTTGAGGCCGGTGAATTAAGCGACAAATCGCCGGTGCGGCGCCTTTTCGACACATCTCCTGACGCTCTCGCCCTGGCCTGCTACGCTGACGGTCCAGCTGAAATCCTCCAGCTGATCGACGATGAGATGCACGAGGCGGGGCTGAGCATCAGCGCAACCGCGCGCGATGGTCTGGCAGCGCACCTGGGCGGTGACAGGATCGCCTCCCGGCAGGAGGTGCGCAAACTTGCGCTTTATTGTCACGGTCGATCGGTTGTCGGCGATGATGACGTGCTGGCGATCTGTGGCGACGTTTCGTCACTTGCGGTCGATGCCGTTATTGACGCCATGGGGTTGGGGGACCGTCACGTGACAGCCACCGCCTATGCACGCCTGATTGCCGAGGGTATCGACACCAACGCCATCCTGTCTCTGGCGTTACGCCATATGCTGCAACTTTGTCTGGGCGCGCTCGACATGGATCGCGGCCGGTCGGCGCGTGACGTTCGTGAGGCTCAGCGGCCACCAATTTTCTTCAAACGCGCCAATGCATTCGAGCGGCAATTGCGGTTATGGTCAAGCCCGCGGGCGGGTGAAGCGCATCGTGTCCTGACGCAAGCGCTGCTGGATATCCGCCGGAATTTCGTAATGGCCGAGACGATTGGCGAGCGCGCGCTGTTACGCGTCGCCTCGATGGTGCAGTCTGTCTGACGTCGCAGGCGCGGCAAAGATGGATCAACCTCAAGCCGCCTTTCGGCGCTTTATGCCCCGGGCGACTGCAGCCGACGACAGAGATGATCGAGCTGTTCGAGGGTCTTGTAAGCGATTTCGAGCTTGCCGCCCTTGTCGCCACGATGCGAAATAACAACGTCAAGACCAAGCGTCTCGCTCAGTGACTTTTCCAGGACCCGCGTATCCGCATCCTTGCTGTCAGCCGGTTTGCGTGGCCGGCGGGCGACATTTCCGCGCTCCTGCTGCGCCAGCTCTTCGGCCGCCCTGACGGAAAGCTGGAGGTCAGCCACTTTGACAGCAAGTTCCTCCGCGTTTGGCGAGGTCATCACCGCGCGCGCGTGACCGGCCGTGAGCTTGCCATCGCGCAGCAGGGTCTGGATTTTATCGGACGTCGTGAGCAGCCGCAGCGTGTTGGCGACGTGGGAACGGCTCTTTCCGATCACCTTCGCCAGATCGTCCTGGGCATAGTTGAACTCGCTGATGAGTTGCTGGTAGCCATTCGCTTCTTCGATCGGGTCAAGATCGGCACGCTGGACGTTCTCGATAATCGCGATCTCGAGCGCGTCGCGATCATTCGCTTCAATGACCACAATCGGCACATCGTGCAGACCCGCACGCTGGGCCGCCCGCCACCGCCGCTCCCCGGCGATGATCTCGAAATGGTCGCGCTCCTTGGGCGAGGTGCGCACCAGGATGGGTTGAAGGACACCCTTTTCCTTCACCGATTGCGTCAACTCGCCAAGGTCATCCTCGGCAAAATGCCTGCGCGGATTACGCCCTGACGCGTGGAGAAAGGCTGTCGGAACTTTGCGTTGGCCGCCGACAGGCGTGCGAATGCGCTGAACGAGCGCCGTATCATCGCCCGCATCGCCGATAAGCGCGGCCAATCCGCGACCAAGACGCGGACGATGTTCCTCAGCCATATGACTACTCCGTAATTCCGGCTCAGGCCGCGTGAAGGGCGCGCTCGCGAGCGATGATTTCCGACGCCAGGCGGAGATAGGCCTGGCTGCCATTACATTTCAGATCGTAAAGCAACACCGGCTTGCCATGCGAGGGGGCTTCAGAGACGCGAACATTGCGTGGAATGATGGTGTTGTAGACTTTCTCACCCATATGGCGGCGCACATCCTCGACCACCTGCGCGGCAAGATTGTTACGGGCGTCATACATGGTGAGCACCACCCCATGGATCGACAGATCGGGATTAAGCGTCGCCCGCACTTGTTCGACCGTTTTGAGCAGCTGCGACAACCCTTCAAGCGCAAAGAATTCGCATTGCAGCGGCACCAGAATGGCGTGCGAGGCGGTCATCGCGTTGATCGTGAGGAGATTAAGCGAGGGCGGGCAGTCGATGAGCACATAGCTGTAGCTCTGGTCGGCTGCTGCAAAATCCTCAATCGCCCGACGCAGCCGGAAGGCGCGGTCACGCTCGCTTGAAATCTGCAACTCGACACCGAGGAGATCGAGCGTCGAGGGCGCAATCGCCAGATTGGGCACCAGCGTTTCAACCGCCGCCGCTGCCAGGCCAGCCTCGCCGATCATCACGTCGAACGTTGAGACCGTACGCTGGCGACGATCAATTCCAAGACCCGTTGACGCATTCCCCTGCGGGTCCAGATCGATGATCAGCACGCGCTCGCCAATCGCCGCCAGCGCTGTGCCGAGATTGATAGCCGTGGTGGTTTTGCCAACCCCGCCTTTTTGATTGGCGATCGTCAACACACGCGGCGCAGTGAGGGTCATGGGTAGTCCTCCGACGAGCTACTCTTACGGATGAGCTTGTCGATTCGCACGATAACAGAATTTGCGGCGGTTCGACTGGGAAAGCTCTGGTACCCGATATTCCAATATCTAGTAGCTGTCGTCAATTCAACATCTATATCTTGTCCCTTGGGGAAGAGTGCAACAGCCCCTTTATCCACAAATGGTTGCGCCAGACCGCACAGCTTTTCGAGATTGGTGAAGGCGCGGGCCGTCACCACGCCGACATCCATCTGCCGCAGGGCGTCCGCGTCCTCGATGGCGATGGCATGAACGCGGGCAGGCGCTCCTGTGAGACGGATCATTTCACGCAGGAACGCAACTTTGCGCTGGTTGGGTTCAACGAGCTCAACAACGCCGCCGCCCCCCTGTTCCATCATCGCGAGCGCAATGACGAGGCCGGGAAAACCCGCGCCAGCCCCCATGTCAATCCACCGGCACGACAACGGCGCGAGATCGCTGAGCTGCCAGCAATCAGCAAAATGCCGGCGCCAGAGATCAGGCAATGTGGTCGCCGAAACAAGATTGTGGACGGCTTGCCAGCGATGCAGGGTGGCGTCATAGAGGCGAAGGCGTTCAAGCGTCTGGCTGGACACGTCGACCCCCAGAGCCTGCTCACCAGTGCTGCGGGGAGCTGTCATATCACACCGTCCGGCTGCTCTTGGCGCTCGCTTTGACGCGGCCCTTGCGGGCATGGACCAGCAGAAGGCCCAGTGCAGCGGGTGTCATGCCATAGATACGCGACGCCTGGCCAAGCGTTGCCGGTCGGGCGGCAACCAGCCGGTCACGAATTTCGTTCGATAATCCCGATATGTCCGTATAATCCATATCGGCGGGCAGAAGAGCGTTTTCTTCACGCTGCAGCGCTTGGATTTCCATATGCTGGCGCTCTGCATAAACATAGTATGTCGCCTCGATCTCAAGCTGCTGGGCAATCGGCATTGGCAGCGCCAATAAGGCGGGCCACACCTGCCCCAGGCGCGCCAGATCGATCTCCGGATAAGACAGGATGTCCCAGGCGCTGCGCCGGATGCCATCTTGATTGAGCGCAAGCCCTGCCTTCGTCGCCTCCGATGGCGTAATGACCAGCGATTTGGCCAGATCCATCGCTGCCGCCAGCTCCTCCGCTTTGCGGGTGAAGACGCCTCGCCGCTCTGGCCCCACACAGCCTATGTCGATACCAAGCGGCGTCAGCCTAGTATCCGCATTATCGGCGCGCAGCGTGAGACGATACTCCGCCCGCGAGGTGAACATGCGATAAGGCTCGGTGACGCCACGTGTCACCAGATCATCGACCAGAACGCCGATATAGCTGCGCGCCCGCGCAAAGGTCAGCGCTGCGCTGCCGCCGGCCAGCCGTGCCGCGTTGAGCCCCGCCACCAGGCCCTGCGCGCCTGCCTCCTCATAGCCTGTCGTGCCGTTGATCTGCCCGGCGAGAAAAAGGCCCGGCAGCCGCTTCAGTTCGAGTGTGGCGCCAAGCTCCCTTGGATCGACATAATCATATTCGATGGCGTAACCCGGCTGCACGATACGCGCACTCTCCAGGCCGGGAATGGTACGGATAAACGCATCCTGCACCTCAGCGGGAAGTGATGTTGAAATCCCATTGGGATAAACCGTTGGATCGTCGAGCCCTTCCGGCTCGAGAAAGATCTGATGGCCGTCCCTCTCACCAAATCGGACGATCTTGTCTTCTATCGACGGACAATAACGCGGCCCCACACCCGATATTTGGCCCGAATACATCGCCGAGCGATGAAGATTGGCTTCAATCAACCGATGGGTCTCGGAATTTGTGCGAGTGATATGACATAAGACCTGCGGCGCCGGCAGGTTCGTTGTCATAAACGAGAACGCCGCCGGCTCCTCATCACCCGGCTGCGCATCAAGTCCGGTATAATCGATGGTGCGGCCATCAAGCCTCGCGGGCGTACCGGTTTTGAGACGCCCCAGCCGGAGGCCCAGCCGCTGCAGCCTCTCGGCAAGTGCGAGGGAGGGCGCTTCGCCGATACGGCCGGCTGGCGTCGTGACCTCGCCAAGATGGATCATTCCGCGCAGAAAAGTGCCCGTCGTGAGGACGACAGCCCGGGCGCTTACAACGCGGCCGTCAGCCAGCACGACCCCGCGGCAGCATCCGTGATCGACGACCAGATCGGCGACCTCACCTTCGAGCATCGCCACGCCGCCTTGCTCACGCAGTGCCGTCTGCATTGCGCCGGCATAGAGCCGACGATCCGCCTGAGCCCGCGGCCCGCGCACGGCGGGCCCTTTGCGCCGATTGAGCATGCGGAACTGAATCCCCGCCTGATCGGCCACGCGCCCCATGAGGCCGTCGAGCGCATCGATTTCGCGCACAAGATGGCCCTTGCCCAGCCCACCAATGGCCGGATTGCACGACATGGCGCCGATACGGTCGAGACGGTGGGTGATCAGCACGCTCGCGGCACCGAGGCGCGCCGCCGAAGCGACGGCCTCACAACCGGCATGCCCGCCGCCTACCACGATGACGTCGTAGCTTGTCTCCGGACCACCCGCGCGATGAAAATCACTGCTCATCGCCGGCTCATAGCAGCGAAAGGGTCATGCTGGCCAGCGGTTCGTTACGGCAGCTCTCCGGGCGCGATTATTTCCGTGTCCGAATCGATCGGAAATCGTGAGTCGTATCAATTGTTTCACGTGAAACATTATTTACCAACGCAGAAGCGTGCGAAGATCTCGCCAAGCACATCCTCGACATCGATCCGCCCCGTCACGCGACCAATCGCCATCGCCGCCAGGCGCAGATCCTCGGCGATGAATTCCAGCGGATAGCTGATATCGGCCGCCAAAACGCGTTGCAGATAACCTGTTGCTTCGAAAAATGACAAGCGATGTCGTTCTCTGATCATGACCGGCGCGCCGTCCGCATCACCAACGAGATCGCGCCCGAATCGCTGCAGATCCTGCAATAACCGATCAAGTCCGAAACCTGTGACCGTCGACAGGCCGCTCGCAGCCAGGTCGTCCGCCAGCTGCAAATCGTGCTTACTGCGAAATGACCAGACCGGCACACGTCCCTCGGCGCTCGCTGCGCCATCTTCGCTAAGCCAGAGCACTAGATCCGCATGTCCCATGCGCGCGCGCGTCCGCCGCATACCTTCGACCTCGACAGGATCAGCGGAGATTCGCAGTCCAGCCGTGTCGCTGATCGTGAACGCAATCCCGTCGAGATCGAGGTGAACATCGATGACATCACGCGTCGTCCCGGGCTGTTCTGTGACGATCGCCACTTCTTTTTGCGCAAACCAGTTCAGCAGGCTGGATTTGCCGGCATTGGGCGGCCCGGCGATGACAACCTGCACCCCGTCACGCAATATCCGCCCACGGGCGATAGATTGCAGATGCACGGCAATTTCAGCGTTGAGTTTTTTGACGACATCCAGCATTGCACCCCGCGTTTCTGCCGGAACGTCGCCTTCGTCGGAAAAATCGATCGCAGCCTCGATCAGCGCCTGCGCCCCGGTAATCCGCCGCGTCCAGTCCTCATACAAGGCGCGGTGGACGCCGATTGCCGCGCGCAACGCTGCCCTACGCTGCTGTTCGGTCAGCGCGTCCAGCAGATCGGACAAGCCTTCGATCTCGGTCAGATCGAGACGCCCATTGGCGAAAGCCCGTCGCGTGAATTCTCCCGCCTCCGCTGCCCGCGTGCCATCAATAACGGCCAAAGCACCAAGCGTTGCGGCAATCACCGCCCGCCCCCCATGGATGTGAAGTTCGGCGACGTCCTCTCCGGTAAAGCTCGCCGGCCCGGGAAACCACAGCACCAGTCCCTGATCGATCAGTTCCTGGCTGGCCGGATGACGAATGCGCGTCAGAACGGCGCGTCGCGGTGCCGGCAACACACCGCACAGCGCGCGGACCGCTGCGGCACTCGCACCTCCCGACAGGCGAATGATGGCCACGCCGGCCTTCCCGACGCCGGTGCTGAGCGCGTAGATAGTATCCATCGAGTGATTCCCTGCCCGTGAGTTCTGCCGTCTGCCGAGGAGCACCCTTTGAGCGAGATCCTGTTCAAGAACCGCCTTGCTGAAACGTCAAGCCCCTATCTGCTCCAGCACCGCGACAACCCCGTCCACTGGTTCCCCTGGGGCCGGGAAGCGCTCGATATCGCGCAACAGCTCGATCGACCGATCCTGCTCTCGATCGGCTATGCCGCCTGTCACTGGTGCCACGTGATGGCGCATGAAAGTTTCGAAAACGAATCCATCGCGGCGATGATGAATGCCGGCTTCATCAACATCAAGGTCGATCGCGAAGAACGTCCCGATATTGACCATCTCTACATGTCAGCCCTCCACGCTTTGAGGGAACAGGGCGGTTGGCCGTTGACGATGTTCCTCAGTCCAACAGGCATGCCGTTCTGGGGCGGTACCTACTTCCCACCCACGGCTCGTTACGGCCGACCGGCGTTCCCCGATGTCCTGCGGGAAGTCAGCAAAGCCTGGAAGGAGCGCCGTTTCGCCATCGAATCAACCGGCCATAAACTGGTCGATTCGCTGCGCGCTCATGCAGAAGGGGCGGCGCCCGGCCTCGATCGCGCAGTGCTCGATGGCGCAGCGGTCCGGTTGCTAAGTGTCATGGATACAGTGAGGGGCGGTACGCGCGGTGCCCCGAAATTTCCCAACGCACCTCTCCTTGAACTATTTGAACGCGCCTGGGAACGCACAGACGACAAGACCTACACCTACATCCTCGATCTGACACTGACGAAACTCTGTCTGGGTGGCATTTACGATCATTTCGGCGGTGGTCTTTGTCGCTATTCCACTGACGATGACTGGCTTGTCCCTCATTTTGAAAAAATGCTGTACGACAATGCGCAGCTGATCGATTTGCTGGCGAGCGCCTTTCTGCGCACCGGAAACGCGCTGTTCCGCAAACGAATCGATGAGACCGTATCGTGGATGATCCGTGATCTGAAGGCAGTCCGCCCGGCATTCGCCGCGAGCATTGACGCTGATTCCGGTGAAGGCGAAGGCGCCTTTTATGTCTGGACGCCGACGCAGGTGGAGAATGCGGTTGGGGCGATTGCGGCAGACGTCAACCGGCGCTACGACATTACCGAGGGCGGCAATTGGGAGGGCGGTTCCATCCCGCATCTGTTGCACCCTGACGCAGATAACATCGTAGACGAAACAATACCCGATTCTATCCTTCAGGCGCTCCGCGTTTCACGTGAAACACGGCCCCACCCAGCCACCGACGACAAATTGCTTGTAGACTGGAATGCTTTATCGGTTATCGCTCTCGCCCGAGCTGGCGATATTTGTGAACGACCTGACTGGTTGACACTGGCGACCAACATCCATGGTTTCATCTGCGAATCAATGTTGTCCCCGCACCATCGTTTTCACAGTTACCGCGAAGGGCGCGGTAGTTCACCAGCCATGGCGGGTGATTACGCCAGCATGGCGCTTGCCAGCCTCACCCTCCATCAGATGACCGGTGAGAACCATCTGATTGCGCAGGCGGTTGAATTCCTGACTGTTCTTGAGCGCGATTATCTGAGCGCAATCGACGGGCTCTATACGATCGCCGCCATCACCGCCGCCGATCTGCCGCTTCATCTGCCATCAACCTTGGACGAAGCCATACCCAACGTCCACGGACAGGCCCTCGCGGCCATGATTCGCCTGGCCCATCTCACCGGTGACCACACCTGGTTGGAACGTGCCGATCGCCTGTTTGACCGTCTGGCGGCGCCCACACAGCGTAATGTTTACGGCCACGCCAGTATCCTGAACGCGCTCGATCTGCGCCTGTGCATGGTTCAGATCATCATCATCGGCGCCCTTGATGATCCGGGGAGCGCGGTGCTGGCCCGCACCGCCCGCTTGTTCTATCCCCGTAAAACCATCCTGTTCACCCTCGCCGACACCTCGGCTCTGCCAACGTCACATCCAGCCCATGGCAAGACGACGATCAACAATCAGCCGACAATCTATGTCTGTGTGGGTGAACGTTGTTCCTTGCCGATGACCGATACAACTCAGCTCGCAGCGATCATCAGCGAAATGATGCGGCTGTGAATGGCACCAAACCCAGGGTCAGGACCGATTAATTTGGACGAAACGGTGGGAGAGAAATGGCGCGAGGTTGAGGAGCAAGCCTGCAGGAAGTCGTCTGACTTTCAAAGGCTTGCGACATAAAGATCGCGTCATTTCACCCCATCCGAAGGACAAGGCACGAATGGCAAACTGGTTCGTCGAAGCCCTCAACCATACCAAGGGGTATGCTTTTCGGGCTTCTCCTGCCATTTTATCCATTCGTGCCATGCCGTTTTGCCTAAATTAATCGGTCCTGACCCTAGGTATTCATCGTATCGAAGAATTCCGAGTTTGTTTTTGTCTGTCGCAATTTATCGACCAGGAATTCGATCGCATCCATCGTTCCCATGGGGTTGAGGATGCGGCGCAGTACATACATCTTCTTTAAAATATCCGGCGGGGTCAGCAATTCTTCCTTGCGCGTGCCGGAGCGCAGGATATCCATGGCCGGGAAGACCCGCTTGTCGGCGACTTTCCGGTCAAGGATGATTTCCGAATTGCCGGTTCCCTTGAATTCCTCGAAAATCACCTCATCCATGCGGCTGCCGGTATCGATCAGCGCCGTGGCGATAATCGTCAGCGATCCGCCTTGTTCAATATTGCGTGCAGCGCCAAAAAAGCGCTTCGGGCGTTGCAAAGCATTAGCATCGACACCACCGGTCAAGACTTTGCCCGACGACGGTACAACCGTATTGTAGGCGCGCCCGAGCCTCGTGATCGAATCGAGCAGGATGACAACGTCGCGCCCATGTTCAACCAGGCGTTTGGCCTTTTCGATCACCATCTCGGCCACCTGGACATGGCGCACCGCCGGTTCGTCGAACGTCGATGATACCACCTCGCCCTTGACCGAGCGCTGCATGTCAGTGACTTCTTCCGGCCGCTCATCGATCAGCAGAACAATGAGAAAGCACTCGGGATGATTGGTGGTGATCGCCTGCGCGACATTTTGCAGCAGCACGGTCTTGCCGGTGCGCGGCGGCGCAACGATCAATGCCCGCTGGCCTTTGCCGATGGGAGCGACAATATCGATCACGCGTGGTGACAGATCCTTGCGCGTCGGATCCTCAACTTCCATACGCAACCGCTTGTCAGGATAAAGCGGCGTCAGATTGTCGAAATGAACCTTGTGCTTGGCCTTCTCCGGATCCTCGAAATTGATCGTGCCGACCTTGAGAAGAGCAAAATATCGCTCCCCATCCTTGGGGGAGCGGATCTGCCCTTCGACTGTATCACCACTCCGCAGCGAGAACCGACGGATCTGCGCCGGGGACACATAGATATCATCCGGTCCAGCCAAGTAGTTGGCTTCCGGTGAACGTAAAAAAGCAAAACCATCTTGCAGAACTTCAACAACACCTTCGCCGATAATCTCAACATCTTTTTCGGCATATTTCTTTAATATTGCAAAAAGCAGCTCCTGCTTACGCAGGGTCGATGCGTTTTCAACACCGACACTTTCAGCCGTTTCAAGAATTTCTGTCGGCGTCTTGCGCTTCAGGTCTTTAAGCTTGATTTCTTGCATGATGATGCTCCACGGCGTCCAACGCTGCCCGGACGACGGCTATCGATGGGCTGCTGACCATAGAAAGGGCGCTGCCTTTAGGACCGCTAATTGTGAGAATGTGAGCATTACGGACAACATGCCGCCACGCCGCACTGAAAGGAGGGACCTATGCCATAGCCATAACTGCCCGATGACGCAAGTCGTGCGTACGCGGCCCCAACCTTAACGCATCAGCTGAACGGCTTGATGACGACAAAGATGACGATCGCGATCATCAGAACGGTGGGTACTTCGTTCATCAGCCGCCAGTAGCCCTCGCGTCCCGGCCGCTCATCGGTCGCAAAACCCCGCTGGGCGTGCGCCAGATAGACATGCATCGCCGTCATGGCGATAACCAGCAGCAATTTGCCATGAAGCCATGGCGCTTTCCACCATTGTCCCTCGATCGCCAGCCAGATGCCAAAGACCCACGTCGCAACCATCGCCGGCGTCATGATCGCCTTCAACAGGCGCCGCTCCATCACCTTCAGCGTGTCCGACAATTCGCCGCCAGACACAGCTTTGCAATGGTAGACGAAAAGGCGCGGCAGATAGAGCATTCCGGCCATCCAGGCGATGACCGAGATGATATGAGCAGCTTTCAACCAGACATATGTCATCTTACGACGTCCTGACGCGATCCACGAGATAGGCCACATCCTCAATCCGCGCTTCGGGTGTGATCCCGTGTCCGAGGTTGAACACGAAAGGGCGCCCGCGCATCGCCGGCAACAAGCGCTCCAGGCCTTCGTCGATAGCCGCTCGCCCGGCAACAAGACGCAAAGGGTCGAGATTGCCCTGAACCGGCTGTCCTATCGTCGAGGACACCCATTGTGGATCAAGCCCCCAGTCAAAGCCTATCGCATCAACACCTGTTACCTCGGCGTAAAAAGGCAACATCGGCCCGGCACCCCGCGGAAAACCAATGATTTTCGCGTCAGGCACCGACCCCCGCACAGCCTTCACGATCCGCGCTGTGGGTCGAACAACAAACCTCTCGAACGCGCTTGCATCGAGTGCTCCGCCCCAGGTTTCGAAAATCTGCACCGTATCGGCGCCCGCTTTGAGTTGCGCGATCAGATGCTGAATTGATACCGCACACAGCCGATCAATCAGGCGATCAAGGCGCTGAGGCGAAGCATACGCCCAGTGTTTCGCAGCGATCTGCTCATCTTTGCCACGCCCGGCGATCATATAGGTCGCAACCGTCCACGGACCTCCGCAAAAGCCGATCAGAGCCTTTTCCGTGCCAAGGCGCGAGCGGATCGCAGCAACAGCCTCGTAGACCGCATCAAGCCGGGCGATGGCGCCCTCAACGACCAGCCGGTTTATGTCATCTTCCCCCTGCAACGGATCAAGACGCGGCCCTTCCCCGGCCATAAACCGGACATCGCGACCCATCGCATGAGGAACAACAAGAATGTCGGAAAAGAGAATCGCTGCGTCAAAATCAAAGCGCCTGATCGGCTGCAACGTGACTTCGCAGGCAAGCTCAGGTGAAAAACACAGATCGAGAAATGAGCCCGCCTGTGCCCTCACAGCGCGATATTCCGGCAGATACCGCCCCGCCTGGCGCATCAGCCACACAGGGGGCGGCCATAACGCATGTCCTGACAGTGCTTGCTGAAAGCGTCCGGCCTTCGTCGCGTTCATTTCACTGCCTTACATAAAGAAAAGAATCTTTTTGATGTGATTCTTAGATTGTGGACAAGACTCGCAGCAATACCATCCGCCCGCTTTGCGCCTGGCATCCCACAGTCAGACGCACCGCCATGCACAATCGCAAACGAATTGGTATGATCGGAACGGATACAAAACAAATTCTCAAACCATTGATTCTTAGCCAAGAATCGCTATCACACGCACAATCACTAACAAATCGTTAACACCGGCGTCCCCCTCCACACAAATCGCATCTCTTAGGATATTACATCACCACGCCCACTGGATATGTTGATGTTCTGTCACTGACCGGCATAACCTTGCTGGCAGAGCCGTTTTTATCCCCGCAATCGACACCGCTCAACAACCCTGTGGACAGCACGCCCTCATGCCTCAGACGGGACGCAGCTTCTTCCATCTCCACCTGGTCTCCGATGCAACAGGAGAGACGCTGATGGCTGTCGCGCGCGCTGCAGCTGCTCAATATACCGACACGCGCGCCGTCGAGCATGTTTATCCGCTCGTGCGCAGCGGCAAGCAGATGGAGCGGGTGCTGAGTGAAATCGAAGCGGCGCCGGGGATCGTGCTCTACACTATGATCGACAATGACCTGTCGCAACGACTTCAGGAATTCTGTCGCCAGCAGGCCTGTCCATGCGTGTCCGTTCTCGACCCTGTGCTTGATATTTTCCGCTCCTATCTCGGTATGGCGTCAACGCCGCGTGCTGGTGCCCAGCACGTGCTCAATGCCGAATATTTTCGTCGCATCGACGCTCTGAATTTTACCATGCTGCATGATGACGGCCAATTGGCCGAAGACCTCAATCAGGCCGATGTCGTGCTGCTAGGCATCTCGCGAACGTCAAAAACGCCAACTTCGATCTATCTTGCCAATCGCGGTGTCAAAACGGCCAATATTCCCCTGGTTCCGGGCATTCCCCCGCCCCATCAGCTGTTTTCCCTGACGCACCCCCTGGTCGTCGGGCTTGTCGCCTCGCCTGATCGTATTGTGCAGATCCGCCAGAACCGCCTGGAGGCACTGAGTGCCGACACCGCCCAGACGGCTTATGTCGACCGCCTTTCGGTTGGTCAGGAGATCGCGCAGTCACGGAAACTCTGCGCTGATCATGGCTGGCCGTTGCTTGATGTGACGCGCCGCTCCATCGAGGAAACCGCCGCCGCCATCATCTCTCTGCTGCACGCGCATCAACAGACAAATACGGCCCCGGATTATTCGCGATGAGTGCTGTCCTGCCCTTTATCCTGGCGTCAAAAAGCGCCATTCGCGCCAAAATGCTGAGCGATGCAGGTCTGGCAATCGAGCTTCTGCCAAGCACGATCGATGAGAGAGCAATCGAGGCGCCGGCGATGGATCGTGGCGCCTCGCCCGCCGCTATCGCCGCGCTCCTGGCGTGTGAAAAGGCGCTTGATGTCAGCCGGCACAGGCCCGGGCGCGTGATTATTGGCGCAGACCAGACATTGGCGCTCGGGCAGCGCCGCTTTTCAAAGCCGCTTGATCGTGCCTCGGCGCGAGAGCAGCTCTGCTCCCTCAGGGGCGCCACCCATACTCTTGCCTCCGCTGCAGCCCTGGCGCGGGACGGCGAGATACTCTGGTCAGGGGTCGATGACGTTCGTTTGACCATGCGTCATTTCACAGACGCCTATCTCGACACCTATCTTGATGCGATGGGTGGGCGCGTCACAACCACAGTTGGCGGTTATCAGCTGGAAGGCCTGGGAATTCAGCTCTTCAGCGCCATCGACGGCGATTATTTCACCATCCTCGGCATGCCCTTGCTGATGTTGCTGGCGGCTCTGCGCGATCACCGGCTTTTGTCGACGTGAGACATCAAATATGATTGTGCTTGGTCTGACCGGCTCGATCGGCATGGGAAAATCAACAACGGCCGGCTTTTTCCGTGAGGCGGGCATTGCCGTTCATGATGCCGATCAAACCGTTCACGATCTCTATCACAATGAAGCCGTGCCGGTGATAGCCAATGTTTTCCCCCAAACAATCGTCAATCAGCGTGTCGACCGGGAACGCCTGCGTGAGGCCGTCATCGGCAAGCCGGAGGCCCTCGCTACCCTCGAATCACTCATCCATCCCCTGGTTCACGACAGGGAGCGGATGTTTCTTGCCCGCCAAACGGCCGACGGGGCGCCGCTCGCGGTTCTCGACATACCACTCCTCTTCGAAACGCGCGGCGATCGGCGCTGCCACGCTGTCCTTGTCGTTACCGCGCCGCCAGACATCCAGCGCCAGCGCGTCATGTCCCGCCGCGACATGACAAGCGCGATGTTCGAAGCGCTTCTGGCCAAACAGATGCCGGATGCGGAAAAACGACAACGTGCTCATTTCGTCATCGATACCAGCCGTGGCCTTGAAGCGGCACGGCGGGGTGTACATGATCTTGTTCGTCTGTTCTGCGGCCGTTCCTGACAAGCCGCGCGCCCGGAGCCGTCATGCGTGAAATCGTCCTCGACACTGAAACGACCGGCCTCTCCCCCGCCCAGGGTGACCGCCTGGTGGAAATCGGCTGTGTTGAACTGGTCAACCGCTTCGTCACCGGGCGCCATTACCACACCTACATCAATCCGCATCGCGACATGCCGGCCGGGGCGTTTGCCGTTCACGGCCTGTCTGCGGAATTCCTGGCCGACAAGCCAAGCTTTAGTGCTGTGACGGCTGATTTTCTGGCTTTTATTGGTGATGACCCGCTGGTCATCCATAACGCTGATTTCGATATGGGTTTCATCAACGCCGAACTCGAGCGCGCCGGTCTGGCCAGACTACCCTCCGAGCGGGCCGTCAACACCCTCATTCTCGCCCGCCGCAAACATCCAGGCGTTTCCAATCGTCTGGACGATCTGTGCCAGCGCTACGGCATCGACAATTCACGCCGCACCAAACATGGCGCCCTGCTCGACGCCGAGCTTCTGGCGGAGGTTTATATCGAGCTTGTCGGCGGGCGTCAGACCAGTATGAGCCTCGACAGAGGGCCAGCATCTGAACGCGAGCTGGCATCAACCCGCAAACCCCGCTCGGCCGCCCCCGTCCATCTTCTGACGCAAGATGACATGGACGCCCACACCGCTTTCATCGCGACGCTGGGTGAAAAAGCCGTGTGGAAGAAATACACAGATTGATGAGCCTTACGCCGTCCCGACAGCCGGGCCTACGCCATCCTCGCTCATGCGGCGCTGGTAAAGCGCCACAAAATCGATCGGATCGATGAGGAGTGGCGGGAAGCCGCCATTGCGCGTCGCATCAGCGATGATCTGGCGTGCGAACGGGAAGAGCAATCGTGGGCATTCGATCAAAATGACGGCACGCAACTCTTCATCGACCAGGCCGGCAATGCGAAAAATTCCTGCATAGAGCACTTCGGCCAGAAACATGACGTCCTGCCCGAGCATCGCCTTCACTTCGATGGCAAGCTCTACCTCGAAATTCTGCGCCTCGATCTGCCGGGCGTTGACATTGACCTGGACGTTGATCTGCGGCCCCCCCTGAGGCGGCGCAGTTGCAAGGATTTTTGGCGAATTCGGGCTTTCGAAGGACAGGTCCTTCACAAATTGCGCCAGAACATTCAGGGTGGCCTGACCTGCCGGCGGCGCGCCTGCGCCATGTTGATCGCTCATGTACGGGACTTTCCAGCGCCTTTTTCAGGCTTCCAATGACAGCTTCTGTGTGCTGCGCGCCAAACCAGACGGCGAGCGGTACCATGGACTGACGCCAACGGCCAAATCTCTCTCACAGCGCGGCTGTTGAGGCAACCAAAGTCAACAAATTTAAATTTGCCAGCTTTTCAGCGCTGCCACTTATTGTCGTCTGGCGCGGCGTCGATGTGGCGGTAGGCGCTGCGATCAAGGTCGATGGTTTTGTCGCGCGGCGCATCATGCGCCCTGCCGGCCACCCAGCCGCGCGCTCCGTCCAGCAGCATGGTCAAAGCCACGACATCGCTCAAAAATCCCGGAATGATCAACAACAGGCCGGCCAGGACCGGGCGCGACAATCCGCCTATTCGATGATTGAAAGCCTGGTTCCCCTGCGATTGCCGGCGCAAGATTGCCAGGATCTCGCGGCTGGAATCACGAATAAGCCTCACCCCTAAAAATGCGCCAAGCATCAGCAGACCAATCGTCATCAGCCAGCCGAGAAGGGAGGCGACAAAGGCAATCGACATGAGCTCGGCTACCGGGCTCGCCAGCGCAAGAAACAAGATTACTCGACCCGACATCGCGCCTTCTCCACCATCCATCTTCACTCAACATAGTGACCGGGATAGGGCGCTGCGCCCCCCGGCGTGGAAGAAACCACCATGTTTTCGCAATTGTGATCGCTGCGGGATGGTTTATGCTCGCACAGCATGGATTGCCGGCGTACTGACCACTTGGCCGCACCGCCCCGGCACCCTACATTGAAGAGGGCGTTCGGCCCGACGATTGCGATGTGAGACATCATGGATCTCTATACACTTCTTTTTCTGGTGATTGCGGTCTTCCTTATATTCCGCTTGCGCAGCGTCTTTGGCCGGCGCACCGGCCATGAACGACCGCCGGTCGAGCGCCGCGTGCGGCCTGATCCCACGGTTGAACCGGCGAACAACAAAGTTGTGCCGCTGCCAACCCGCGCGCTTCCGCGTCATATCGAGCCACCACCACGAACCGAGCCAGCGGACGTTGCGGATGTCGTTCATAAATTGCCAAACACCACTCCGGCCATCGACGCTGCGCTTAACCAGCTGATGCGCGCGGATGCTCATTTTACACCGGCCGGATTTGTCACTGGCGCGCGCGCTGCCTATGAAATGATCGTCGCAGCCTTCGCCAGCGGTGATCGCCAGACACTGAAGCCGCTTTTGTCGAAGGACGTCTTTGAGGGCTTTGACGCGGCGATCAGCGAGCGGGAAAAGGCCGGCCATACGGTCGAATCGAGCTTTATCGGACTGGACGCAGCCGATATCACCGAGGCGGCGCTACGCGGCTCCAACGCCCAGATCACCGTCCGTTTTGTTGCAAAGATGACCCAGGCGACGCGTGATCATACGGGTGCGGTGGTAAGCGGCGAGCCGACCAAAGTGGCCGAGATCACCGATATCTGGACCTTTGCCCGCGATATCGCCGTTCGTGATCCCAATTGGCGGCTGATCGCGACCGGGCCGGCCTGAGACGGTTCCACAGGCTGGCACATCATCGGGGAGCAACCCATGTCATCGCGCCCCCCACGGCTGCCGCCGAAAGATCACGCGGTGTGGGATGTCTATACCGAACAGGTGACGCCGCTTCACCCGCGGGTGAAGCGGATGCGCCAGCCGACACCGGCCAAAATCGCACCGGCGCCGCTTGACGACCCTCCCGCCATGGCACCTCCACCGCTCCCTGTCGGCAAGCCCATCGCCGCGCCGCTTCCCATCGAAATTGATCGTCTGACGCGCCGTCGCGTTCGGCGCGGTGACCAGGCGATTGATGATCGCATCGATCTTCACGGCATGACGCAGGCGCTGGCCCATCGCCGCTTGCTGGCCTTCCTGCAATCTGCACAGGCGCGCGGCGCCCGCCTGGTAATGGTCATCACCGGCAAGGGTAGAAGTGATGGAGATGGAGAGGGTCGCGGAACCGGTGTCCTGCGCCGCGCTGTGCCGCTATGGCTCGAAGAACCGGCGTTTCGTGTCCTTGTGGTTGCGATCTCGTCGGCTGCGCGCCCTCATGGCGGCGAGGGTGCGCTTTATCTACGCCTGAGGCGGCCTCGCCAGGGCTGAAGCTGGCCAACGCCCCTGTCGCAGCACCAGATTCACAGAATGTAGCGTGACAGATCGGCGTTTCCGGCAAGCATCGACAATTCTTTTTCGACCAGCACCTCATCGATGATGATCGTCTCGCCGGCGCGATCGGTGGCGGTGAAGGAAATCTCGTCCAGTACCCGCTCCAGCACTGTGTGCAGGCGGCGGGCGCCGATATTTTCAATCGTCGAATTGATCGACACGGCGATGCGGGCGAGCGCCGAGATGGCGCTGGCGTGAAAATCAAGCTGCACCCCTTCTGTTGCCAGCAAGGCTGTCGCCTGTTTGATGAGGCTTGCTTCCGTGTCCGTCAGGATGCGCTCGAAATCGGCTGCCGTGAGCGGTTTCAGCTCCACCCGGATCGGCAATCGTCCCTG
>JAKFVK010000091.1 GCA_021732205.1 Hyphomicrobiales bacterium
GCCCGCGCACGCAGGTCTTCCGAATAGGCCTGTGTCATCCGTGCTGGCCTCCTGATCCAGCACAGAGACTGAATCAGAACAGAGCTGATTTGGGAATCCCGATTCCGTCAAAAACCGCCGTGCTCTAGTTTATCGCAGCATGCCCTAATCCTCCTGGGCCTTGAAGCGGCTAAGGCCCCCGGCAATGAAGGGCGCGACCAATGCAAGGAAGGCGATTCCCAGCAGCGTCGCGGCAATCGGGCTCTGCACCAGCACCAGGGGATCGCCGATGCTGATCTGGAGCGCGCGGCGAAACTGGCTTTCCGCCATAGGCCCCAGAATGAGCCCGACAACCATGGGCGCAACGGGGTAATCATAGCGCCGCATCAGGAAGCCGATCACGCCAAAGGCGAGCAACATCAGAAGTTCGGCGATCGAGCCCTTGGTCGCGATCGAGCCCATCGCCGCGAACATCAGAATGCCGGCATAAAGCCAGGGCGTCGGGATTTTAAGCAGCTTCACCCAGATGCCGACGAGCGGCAGGTTGAGCACTACCAGCATGGCATTGGCGATGAAAAGGCTGGCGATCAGCCCCCAAACCAAATCCGGCTTTTCGGCAAAAAGCAGCGGGCCCGGATTGAGCCCAAATTGCTGGAAGCCGGCGAGCAGAATCGCGGCGGTCGCCGACGTGGGCAGACCCAGCGAGAGCAGGGGCACCAATGTGCCCGCGACGGAGGCGTTATTGGCGGCTTCGGGCCCCGCGACGCCTTCGATCGCGCCAATCGTATCCCATTCCTCCGGGTGTTTGGAGAGCCGCTTCTCGGTCGAATAGGACAAGAAGGTCGGGATCTCCGCGCCTCCCGCCGGCAAGGCGCCGATGGGGAAACCAAAAAGCGTTCCGCGCAGCCAGGGTTTCCAGGAGCGTTTCCAATCCTGCCTGGACATCCACAGCGAGCCTGTCATCGGCATGATTTCTTCCACGCTCCGATGCCGCGAGACCACGAACATCGCCTCGCCGATGGCGAAAAGCCCGACCGCAAGCGTCGTCACCTCCACCCCATCGAGCAATTCGGGCAAGCCAAAGGTGAGGCGGGACTGGCCGGTCAGCTTATCGATGCCGATCAGACCCAGCGCGAGCCCGCAGAACAGGCTGATGAGGCCCTTGAGCGGGGAATCGCCGAAGGTCGCGGAAACCGTCACAAACGCCACCACCATCAGCGCAAAATAATCCTCGGGGCCAAATTGCACCGCGAATTTCACCATCCATGGCGCCAGAAAGGCGATGCCGGCCGTGGCGATCAACCCGGCGAAGAAAGAGCCGATGGCGGAGGTGGCCAGCGCCGGCCCGGCCCGGCCGCTCTTGGCCATCAGGTTACCCTGCAAGGCTGTCGCCATCGAGGCGCTCTCGCCGGGTGTATTGATCAGAATGGAGGTGGTCGAGCCCCCATACATCGCGCCATAATAAATGCCTGCGAACATGATCAGCGAGCCGGAAGGGTCGAGCTTGAACGTGATGGGCAGGAGCAGCGCCACGGTCACCGCGGGGCCGATGCCGGGCAGTACGCCTACCGCCGTGCCCAGCAGCACGCCAATCGAGGCATAAAGCAGATTTGCCGCGGTGAGCGCGACGGCAAAACCTGAAATCAACGCATTAAACGATTCCATCGCCGCCCCTCAGCTGAAAAGCCGTTCAAGCGGGCCTTGCGGCAGCGAGAGCGTCAGGAGTTTGGAAAAAAGCAGATAGATCAGCACCGATAAAACCAGGCCGAGCGCTATATCCACCAAGGGCGCCCGGCGGCCGAAGGCGAAGGCGGTAATGGCGAACAGCACCGCCATTCCGGCAATGAAGCCGCCACCAAAGCCGATAATGGCGGTGAGCAGCAAAAATCCGATGACCAAAATGCCAACGGGACCAAAATCGGCCGGCTCTGGCGCCTTTCCATTCTGCCGCAAGCCCGAAAGAATCGAGAGCAGCCCCAACAGAACGAGGCCGCCAGCGATCATTTTAGGCATGACGGCCGGGCCGATCCCATAGGCGGCGACGCGGGAAAGGTTGACCGCATCCGACCACAGCACGCCTGCCAGGGCGAGCAACAGGAAGCCGACGATGATGGCCGGCTTGTCGCGCCCCTTGGGCGCGGATGTGGAGGGCGACATTATTCCCCCTGATCGCCGCGAAACAGCGGCTTGATTGGCCCCCAACCGCCGCGAAGCGGCGGCTTGCTTGAACCCCATTCCCGCCTGATCTGGCGCGCCGTGATGGATTTATTTGACAAGACCGACCGATTTCAAAACCGCCTCGACCCGCACCTGTTCGCTCTTGAGAAACTCGCCGAAGGCGGGCTCGGGCAAATAGGCATCGTCCCAGCCGCGTTGGGCCAGAATGTCTTTCCATTCCTTGGATTTGACCATCCGGTCGATCGCGTCCGAGAGCGTCTTCTTCTGCTCGGCCGAAATGCCTGGCGCGGCCATGACCGAACGCCAATTGAGCAGATCGAGCGCAATGCCCTGCTCGCGCAAGGTGGGCGTCGGATTTCCGGGCAGGCGCTCGGGCGATGTCACCGCGATGGCGCGTAATTTCCCGGCTTTCACCTGGCCTTCAAATTCACCCCAGCCGGAAATACCGGCGCTGACACGGCCCGAGAGCAATGCCGCCAAGGCTTCGCCGCCGCCCGAGAAGGGCACATAATTCACCTTGGAACCATCAAGCCCCACGGTGCCGGCCAATAATCCGGCGAGAATATGGTCAACGCCTCCCGCCGATCCGCCGGCGAAGGTTACCTTGGCGATATCCGCCTTCATCGCGGCCACCAGGTCCGTCGCGCTCTGGATCGGCGAGGTTGCCGGCACGACGATGACCTCGGCTTCCGCCGTGAGGCGCGCGATGGGCGTCACCATCGAAAGCGTGACCGGCGATTTATTGGAGATGAGGGACCCCACCATCACAAAACCGTTCACCATGAGCTGGTTCGGGTCGCCCTTGGCAGTGTTGACGAACTGGGCCAGGCCGATCGAACCGCCGGCGCCCGGAACATTCGTCACTTGCACGCCCTTGCCGATACCCGTTGCGGTCAGCACCTGCTGCATGGCCCGTGCCGTGCCGTCCCAACCGCCACCAGGCGCTGCTGGGGCGAGGATTTTAAGCTCAAGCTGCGCGCTCGCCGCGCCGGCCGATCCTAACACCCACAAACAGGCCAGAGCCCCGGCAACGCATTCTCTCTTCGTGATAGACATTTTTTTCCGCCCCTTAAAATTAACCTCGTTGAGGGAGACGAAATTAACCACGTTTCTAAAGAGCACAAGAAAAAAAGCCTGCCAGACCATGCTGGACGCCGGCATCGGAGAGGAGATTGCAATGTGAATCGTCGCTCGAACTACTCGGTTGTTATTCCTGCGAACGTTTCTTTCGAAGCGCTGGCTTCAGCCTTCGTGACCTGGATCAACTGATCGAGGTGGTTGGGCGGGCCATAAAGCGTGTAGAGTTTGAGCGAGCTCTCGCCGGTGTTGATCAGGTTGTGCCGTGATCCGGCAGGCACCACGATGGCATCGTCACTCTTGATCTTGTGCGTCGTGCCGTCGATGACGATCTGTCCCTTGCCCGTTTCGATCCGGAAGAACTGGTCGCGATCCTTGTGCACTTCATCGCCGATTTCCTCTCCCGGCTTGAGCGACATCAGCACCAGCTGCAGATGTTTGCCGGTGTAGAGAACGTGCCGAAAATCTTCGTTCTTTTCGGCGCGTTCCTCGATGTCATCAACGAAACCCTTCATATGTTTCTCCTCTTCCCATTTTAATCGTAATAGCTCGTGAACGTTCTGATGTATTTTTTGTTCCTTTTTCATGATTTTTGTTATAAAAATTGACACTTAATTGCTGGCTAATGATCTAATTGAGATCAGAAAATAATCAGATAGTTGATTTCATTTTTTTATTTATTTGATGATCTGGATCAATACGCAAGGGCGCAATCCGTGTGACGCTGTCAGAACTTTCCTTTTACGGCTGCAGCGACCGCTTTGGGCGAGGTGGTCTGCCCCGGCTTCAGTGCGCACGACGCGGCGTCCCAGAAAGGGCATTGTGCCCATGTCAACCCGGCAGACGATCCGACACTCCGGCATCAGTGAAGAAGCGGCAAAAACACGACTGCTCGCGGACGGCGCAAACGAGCTTCCCAAACACAATCAGCGGACAGCTTTCAGAATCATTCTTGAGGTGCTTCGCGAGCCGATGCTGGCGCTGCTGATTGGTGGCGGCGTCGTCTATCTGGCGCTTGGCGATATCAAAGAAGCCATCATCCTGCTGGTCTTTGCCTGCTTTTCGGTTCTCATCACTGTCGTTCAGGAAGCCCGCACCGAGCGCGTGCTTGATGCTTTGCGTGACCTGACCAGCCCGCGTGCATTGGTCATTCGCGAGGGCGAGCGCAAGCGGATTGCCGGACGTGAGGTGGTTCGGGGCGATGTCATCGTGCTTGTGGAGGGCGATCGCGTGCCGGCCGATGCACGGCTGCTGTCTGCGCAGGATCTCCAGGCTGATGAATCGCTGCTCACCGGCGAATCCGTTCCTGTCCGCAAGCGGGCGGCGTTGCAGACCGAGGAGCCAGCGGCGCGGCCAGGTGGCGATGATCTGCCCTTCGTTTATTCCGGCTCACTGATCGTGCGGGGCAGCGGCGAGGCAGAAGTATTGGCCACGGGGCCAAGGAGCGAAATCGGCAAGATCGGCCAGTCACTGGGCGCGCTTGAGACCACGGCTGCGCATCTGCAAACCCAGACCAGAAAGCTTGTCAGCATCTTCGCCCTTGTCGGCGCAACCGTCAGCCTTCTCGTCGTCGTGCTTTATGGCTCGCTGCGCGGTGGCTGGCTCGATGCCATCCTTGCCGGCATTGCGGTTGGCATGTCGATGCTGCCGGAGGAGTTCCCGGTTGTCCTTGCCGTCTTCATGGCGATGGGCGCGTGGCGCATCTCGCAGGCCCGCGTTCTGACGCGGCGCGCGAGCGCCATCGAAGCGCTCGGATCGGCGACGGTCCTTTGCACCGACAAGACCGGGACGCTCACTGAAAACCGGATGACGATTGCCGAACTTCGCTTGGCGGATGGTTCGGTACGCAGCCTTGATGGCTTCAGAGATGCATTGGCGCCCTTGTTCCAAAGACTGGTTGCCACCGGAGCACTTGCGAGCGCGCCAGAGCCTTTCGATCCCATGGAGAAGGCTTTTCATGCGCTGGCGAAGAACGACGCATTGGTTACGCCCGGGCAGATGATGCCAGCGGCGTGGCTCGTCAAGACTTATGCCTTGCAGACCGATTGCCTGGCGATGTCCCATGTCTGGCAAGGCAGCGATCGCGAACCGTTTGACGTCGCTGCAAAGGGCGCCCCCGAAGCCATTGCCGCTCTCTGCCGCCTGGATGCTGAAGCGCGACGAGCGATGACGAAAGCGGTTGATAAGATGGCGGCGGCGGGCCTTCGGGTGCTGGGCGTCGCGCGCGCTTCATTCGCCGGCAAAGCGCTTCCTGAAACCCAGCAAGGCTATGATTTCGCCTTTGTCGGTCTGGTGGGGCTTTCCGATCCCTTACGTGCCAGTGTTCCCGCAGCGATCAAGGAATGCAGGACAGCCGGAATCCGCGTGGTGATGATCACCGGCGACTACCCGGCGACGGCTCAGGCGGTGGCGCGGGCTGCCGGCCTGGACGGATCTGACCTCATCAGCGGCGAGCAACTCACGGCGCTGTCGGCGGCGGAGCTCAAAAGCCGGGTCAAGACAGCGACGATTTTCGCCCGCATCATGCCCGAGCAGAAGCTCCGGATCGTCGAAGCATTAAAAGCTGATGGCGAGATCGTCGCCATGACCGGTGATGGTGTGAATGATGCGCCCTCCCTGAAGGCTGCGAATATCGGGGTTGCGATGGGCGGTCGCGGCACGGATGTCGCCCGCGAGGCAGCCTCCATCGTGCTGCTCGACGATGATTTTGGTTCCATCGTCACCACGATGCGGCTTGGTCGGCGCATTTACGACAATCTGCGCAAGGCCATGAGCTTCATCTTCGCCGTTCATGTGCCGATCGCCGGTTTGGCGTTGCTGCCGCTTGTCTTTGGCCTGCCGATCCTGCTGGGACCGATGCATATCGCATTCCTTGAAATGGTGATCGATCCGGTGTGCTCGCTCGTCTTCGAGGCGGAGAGCGAGGAAGACGATGTAATGAGCCGGCCGCCGCGTGATCCCGCCGAGCCGCTTTTCTCTCGTGCCATGATTGTCTGGAGCCTCCTGCAAGGGACGCTCGCCTTCGGACTCGTGGCAGCGGTTTTCGTCGTCGCGCTTAATCGCGGGATGCCCGTCGATGAGGTGCGGGCGCTGACGTTTTTTGCGCTCGTCATGTCGATTGTCGCGCTCATTCTGGTGAACCGCTCCGCCAGTGCCTCGCTCCTGAAAGCGATCCGCCGGCCCAACCGTGCGCTCGCCATCGTTCTTCCCCTCGTCGTCCTCATGCTGGCGGCGACGCTCGTCATTCCCTTCATCAGCACACTTTTCCGGTTCGGCCCGCTGCATGTGGACGATCTCCTGATCACCTTCGGCGCCGGCGTTGTCGTGCTGGTGGTTCTTGAAATGCTCAAGCCGATATGGCGCGCGGTTTTCGGGCGCACTTTCACCATTCCGGTTGCGGCCTGATCGCAACATTCAACCAGGAGACCACGATGACCAAGAGTTTCAAGCCGATCACCAATCTCACATGCATGGTTCGCGTTTATGATGAGCCCTCGCGGGCCGCTCTGGATCAAGCGCTGGCGATTGCCCAGCACAGCAAGGCCCATCTCATCGTCATGATTGCAGCGGCGAAGGTATCCGTACCGTTTTCGCCGGCAGGGGCGTGGTTTGCCTCGCCTTTGGTCGGCGACCTCAATCATCAGACCATGACAAAAGCGAAGGAAGTTGCGCAAGAAGTCCGCGCCAAGGCAATGGCAGCAGGTATATCCGCAGATATCCAGATTATGTTCGACCATGTCGAGAACGTTGCCGAAAAGGCGATTAAGGCAGCGCGCATATCCGATCTGGTCGTTGTCGATCAATCACGCGGCCGGCTCGACACAACCGGAATTCTGTTCGAGGCAGCACTCTTTCATACAGGCCGCCCCGTCATTGTCGCGAGCCCGCGCAAGCCGATTTTCTTATCTGTCGCATCCGTCACGATTGCCTGGGATGGCTCGGCGCATGCAGCCCGCGCCGTCGGCGATGCCATCTCGCTCTTTCCCGAGATCAAAACGGCGCACATCATTTCCATCGCTGGCGAGAAAGACCTGTCTAACACGGCCTCGGGCGCCGAGCTTGCAGCGCATCTTGCGCGAAAGGGCCTGAAAGCAACCGTCGAAACAATCGACAGCAAAGGCGCGACGGTTGGCTCCGTGCTCGACACATACGCGGCGCGCGCCGGCTCAGACCTGACAATCATGGGTGGATACGGCAAGTCGTGGCTGCGGGAGTTCATCTTCGGCGGTGCGACGATCGAATTGACACAGTCGTCAATCGTTCCGCTTTTCATGGCCTATTGACATGACAAAGGATGGAAGCCTCGGCGCTGTTCCTGCCGGCACTTGCCTGTTATGCGTCGGCGCGCCGGTGTCAAACCTGGTGCTGGAGGCCTGATGGCGATGAGAGCCAGCCTTTTTGTGCGCGAGGTCATCCCGTTCTTGCTTCAACTCGCGCTGCTGGGCCTTGCGGCATTGGCAATCGATGCTCTTCTGCACTGGCTGAACGCGGTCTGGATCGGACGCTACCTTGGCATCCCCGGGGTGCTGCTGATCATCGGGTCTTTCGGATACTCGCTGCGCAAGCGCAAACTCATCACCATCGGAAAACCTGCCGCGCTTCTCCGGCTGCACGAGTACTTGGCCTGGGCGGGCTCACTGCTGATCCTTGTCCATGCGGGCATCCATTTCAACGCAATCCTCGGCTGGCTCGCGGTCTGGGCGATGCTCGTCAATATCGTCAGCGGTCTGACCGGAAAATTCCTGCTGCGGCGCGCGCGCCTCAGGCTGGAAGAAACCCGCAACCAGATGCGCGCGCAGGGTTTGTCCGGCGCAGAGCTTGAAGACAAGCTCTATTGGGACAGCCTGACCTTTGATGCCGTCAAGCAATGGCGCGTGGTCCATTACCCGATCACGCTGGCGTTCTCCACGCTGGCGCTTGGCCACATCCTAAGCATTTTCCTGTTCTGGGGGTGGCGATGAAGCGGCGCTGGGTTCTCCTCCTCATTGCGGTCAACCTCATCGGGCTCACCGCGCTGGTTTTTCTCTACCCGCATTTCATGGTGGCGCCGGGACCGCTTATTCCTGAGCATGCGAGCCTTGTGACAGATTGTTTCGCCTGCCATGCGCCGCTGCGCGGGGCCGTGGCGGAACGATGCATCACCTGCCACAAGGTCGCAGATATCGGACTGCGGACGACGGCAGGCGCAGCCGTAATCCGCGCGACCCCGATCACGCCGTTTCATCAGGGCCTGACGCCGCAGAACTGTATGGCTTGCCACACCGATCATACGACTCCGGCGCTGACATCGCGCACGCGACCGGCGTTCTCACACGCATTGCTCAATCCGGCGATCCGGGACAATTGCACCTCGTGCCACACCGCACCCAAAACCGCTGTCCATAGCGCCGCGACCGCCCAATGCACGCAGTGCCACAGCCAGAATGCCTGGAAACCGGCCACGTTCGACCACGCCCGCTTTTTCGTGCTCGACAAGGATCACAATGCGACCTGCACCACCTGCCACACGACGAGCGACCGGAAGCAATACACCTGCTACGGTTGCCATGAGCATACCGAAGCCAACATCCGGTCGAAGCACATTCGTGAAGGCATCTCGAACTTCACCAATTGCGTCTCGTGTCACAGAAGCGCGCACGGTGAATCCAGGAAAGGCAGTGAGCGCGAAGGTGGCGGCAAGCGCAAAAAGGACGACGACTGAACTGTCTGCCCCGCTACCCATCCAACCGAAAGAAAATCCCATGCAGCCGCTTCACCAAGAGAACCACCTGATCGAGCGCATCGGCTGGCTGCGCGCGGCGGTGCTGGGTGCGAATGACGGCATCATCTCGACGGCGAGCCTTGTGGTCGGCGTTGCTGCCGCTTCCACCAATCCGGCTGATGTTCTGGTTGCCGGCGTTGCCGGGCTGGTTGCTGGCGCCATGTCGATGGCGGCGGGCGAGTATGTTTCCGTCAGCTCGCAGGCCGATACCGAGAATGCCGATCTTGCCCGGGAACGCCGCGAGCTTGCCTGCCAGCCCGAAGCCGAACTGCTTGAGCTTACGCAAATCTATGTGGCGCGCGGTGTGGAGCCGTCACTCGCCCGCCAGGTTGCGGAGCAGATGACCGCCAGGGACGCATTTGCCGCCCATTCGCGCGATGAACTCGGCCTCTCGGAGCACGTCGTAGCGCAACCCATCCAGGCCGCGCTCACCTCGGCGCTGACATTCACTGTTGGCGCCGCTGTTCCACTCGCCATCGCTCTTCTGGCGCCAGCAGCGTCCACGGCAATCGTCGTGTCTGCCGGGTCCTTGTTTTGTCTTGCCGCTCTCGGTGCTATCGGCGCACGCATTGGCGGCGCATCGATTGGCAAACCCACAATACGCGTGACCTTCTGGGGCGCGTTCGCCATGGCGGCTACCGCCGTCATCGGGGCTTTGGTTGGGCGCAGCGTCTAAGCTTGTGCTCGACACAAGCCATAAAGGGGCAATCAGGAGATGACGTGTGTTTGTGGCCGATCATCAGCTCATCATGAACCAAACCGCCGCGGCGGCCCGATGAAAAGCAACCTGGGTCCGATGATGAAACCTTGCGAGCGCATATCGGCTTCCCAACAATTGCTCAGCCTCTCCATTGAACTTGAGCAGCGCTCCGCCATCACGCTTGGCGAGTTGCTGGACCATTTGGGACGTGCAGGGGTTGGGCTGACGGTCCTTCTGCTGGCCCTTCCGGTGATGTTCCCGGTGCCGGGGCCGTGGGGTATCATTCTGGGGGCCTGCCTGGCAGCGCTATCGGTTCAGCTGATTTTTGGTGCGAGCAAGCTTCGGCTGCCGGGCTGGCTCGGGAAGCGCAACGTGCCGATTGAACTTTTGAAGGCAGTGATCAAGCGGTCTGTGCCGTGGCTTCGGTGGATTGAAGCTCATATTCGTCCGGGTCGGTTGAATGCCTTGAATGGTCGTGGCGCCCAGGCATTGGTGGGACTTCCCATGGTTCTGCTGTCCGTCGCCTTGGCCTTGCCGCTGCCATTGGGCAATTTCCTGCCCGTCCTTGCATTTATCATGTTCGCTTTGGCCTTCCTGGAAAGAGACGGGCTAGCCGTCATCATCGGGCTCGTCCTCACGGTATTGGCGCTGATATGGACGGGTATCCTCATCGTACTGGGCGTCGAGATTGTTGATATCCTGCTCAGCTGGGTTGGGTTGGCTCGACCTGCCTAGCTGCGCTATTGTTGGGGGCGTCAAAGGCGGCTCTCGCACCGCGCCCCGACGCAGGAGCCGGATTGGTCAGTCGCGTCGGCAAGATCATCTGTCGCGGCTGAACTTCTGTCGCTGCGGTTCCAGTCTCCATTTCCGCTAAACGCCTTGTCTCGGTGTCCACGAAACCGGCTGCAGCCCAGTCGGGCGAAATTCTTTAAGGCCCGCCCTAACCTTGATCAGTCCTGCATTGGCTGTCCCGGCCTAGGTTTGCCCGGCAGCTGGACCGGCTTTCGCGGGCCTGCGCAGGTTGAGGACAAGACCCATGACGAGCCCCGCAGCTGCGCCCCTGGAAAAGCCGGCACGATGTCATTTTCCCTCGGCCTACACAATTCTCTTCGCACTGATTGTGATCATTGCGGCGCTGACCTGGATCATTCCGGCCGGTCAATACCAGCGCGTGGCCTCGGCGCTGCTGGGAAAGGACGTGCCTGTTGCCGGCAGCTATGCGCTCACAACGGCCAATCCGCAGGGAGTGCTCGCCGTCATTCTCGCGCCCATCGCCGGCTTCTACAACCCTGTCAGCAACGTCGCCAACGCCATCGATGTCGCTCTCTTCGTGCTGATGATCGGCGGCTTCATCGGTGTGGTGACCGCCACGGGCGCCATCGATTCGGGCATCAAGCGCGCCATGGCGCGGTTGAAAGGCCGGGAAAAATGGATGATTCCCTTTCTGATGGGATTGTTCGCCCTTGGCGGCACGACCGAGGGGATGGCTGAAGAGACGCTTGCCTTCTATATCCTTCTGACGCCCGTCATGATCGCAGCAGGCTATGACGCGCTGACAGCAGTTGCTGTCATTTTGCTGGGTGCTGGCATTGGTGTCCTCGGCTCGACGGTCAACGCCTTCTCGACCGTGATCGCCTCAAACGCTGCCGGCGTGCCGTTTACAGACGGATTGGTCCTGCGGCTTGTCATTCTCGCGCTGAGCTTTGCCGCGACTGTCGCCTATGTGATGAGCTATGCCGAACGGGTCAAGGCCGATCCGTCCCGCTCGCTGGTCTTTGATCACAAGGCGGCGAATGAGGCGCATTTTGGCAGCGCTGCTGCTGTCACCAGCGAATTCACCGGCTTGCACAAGATCGTCCTTCTGCTGTTTGGCACAACCTTCGCGGTGATGATCTGGGGCGTCTCTCTGGGCGGCTGGTGGATGGCGGAGATGAGCGCACCTTTCCTCGTCGCAGGAATCGGCATCGGCCTGGTCGGGCGCCTGGGTGAAAAGAGATTGATCGAGGCCTTCGTGGGCGGAGCGCGAGATCTGCTGGGTGTGGCGCTGATCATCGGCCTGGCGCGCGGCATCGTCGTTGTGATGGATGCCGGCCATATGACCGACACGATCCTGCATTGGGCCGAAAGCACTGTGACGGGTCTGAAACGTATTGTCTTTATCAACGTCATGTACTGGATCGAAGTTGTACTGTCGGTTTTTGTGCCTTCGACCTCGGGCCTTGCCGTTCTGTCGATGCCGATCCTCGCCCCTGTCGGTGATTTCGCCGGAGTGTCGCGCAGTCTAGTCGTCACAGCCTTCCAGTCGGCCGCAGGCATCGTCAATCTGGTCACCCCCACATCCGCCGTTGTCATGGGCGGCCTTGCGATCGCCCGCGTGCCCTACGAGCGGTGGCTGCGCTTTGTCTTGCCCGTGCTCCTTGGCCTTACGATCCTCATCATGGCTGCACTCAGTGTCGGTGTCCTGTTGGAAGGAGCAGCCAGATGACCATCACCTATGGCGTTCATTCCGAGGCCGGGAAGCTGCGCCGCGTTCTGGTCCACCGCCCGGGGGCTGCCATGGCCCGCCTCACCCCCTCCAATTGCGCCGAGTTGCTTTTTGATGATGTGGTGTGGGTGAAGCAGGCGCGGGTCGAGCACATGACCTTCGTCGATGCGATGCGCAATCGTGGCGTTGAGGTCGTCTTCCTCAGGCAATTGCTGACGGACACGTTGAACGACATGAAAGCCCGCCGCTGGCTGCTGGAGGCACGGATCAGTGACAACATGGTGGGCGTTGGCCTGGCCGATGATCTGATGGCGCATCTGATGGAAATCAACGCCGACCTGCTCTCCACCATCCTGATCGGTGGCATGAGCCGGGCCGAATTGCCGGTCCCGGCCAAGGGCGTGCTGGCGCCGATGCTGGAGCCGGCCGATTTCATCCTGCCGCCCTTGCCCAACCATATCTTCACCCGTGACACGACGTGCTGGATTTATGGCGGCGTCACGTTGAACCCGATGCACTGGCCAGCACGGCGACTGGAAACGCTGAACGTCGCCGCGATTTACAAATTTCACCCCGACTTCAAGGATGCAGGTTTCCCCGTGTGGTGGGGCGACCCGTTGCGCGATCACGGTCCCGCGACGGTCGAAGGGGGCGACGTCATGCCCATCGGCAATGGTTGTGTCCTTATCGGCATGGGGGAGCGCACAACGCCGCAGGCGGTCGGCCAGATCGCTCGCGCGCTTTTCGCCCAAGGCGGCGCCGCGCGCGTCATCGCCTGCCAGTTTCCGCGTTCACGACGCGCGATGCATCTTGATACTGTCTTCACGTTCTGCGACCGCGATCTTGTCACGGTCTTCGTCGCAGTGACGGACGCCATTCGTTGCTACAGCCTGCGGCCCGGCGATGACGGGACAGTGGCTGTCGAGACCGAAACCAGGCCCTTTCTCGAAATTGTGGCCGAGGCGATCAATATCAAGAAACTGCGCAGCGTGGCGACGGGAGGCGATGCCTACGAATCAGCCCGCGAACAATGGGACGATGCCAATAATCTCCTGTGCCTCGAACCGGGGGTCGTTGTCGGGTATGAGCGCAACACCCACTCCAACACCCTGCTGCGCAAGGCGGGTGTCGAGGTCATCACCATCCCCGGATCCGAGCTTGGCCGCGGCCGTGGCGGATCGCACTGCATGACCTGCCCGCTGATCCGCGATGCCATGTGAGACTTCCCCATGCCAGTGAACCTTCGTGGCCGCAGTTTTCTGAAACTGCTGGATTTTTCTCCCGGCGAGATCCGCCACCTGTTGCAATTGTCGGCCAATCTCAAGATGGCCAAGCAAGGCGGAAATGAAATTCCCCGCCTGAACGGAAAGAACATCGCCCTCATCTTCGAGAAAGACAGCACAAGGACACGCAGCGGGTTTGAGGTCGCGGCCCATGACCAGGGAGCGCATGTCACCTACATGGGACCGAAAGGCACCCATATCGGCCACAAGGAAACGATCAAGGACACCGCGCGCGTGCTGGGCCGTTTCTTTGACGGGATCGAGTATCGTGGTTTTGGCCAGAAGGACGCCGAAACACTGGCGGAATTCTCCGGGGTGCCGGTGTTTAACGGCCTCACCGATGATTTCCACCCGACGCAAATCCTTGCTGACATGATGACCATGCGCGAATTCACCCACAAGCATCTCTCCGACATCGCCGTCTGCTTCATGGGCGATGTTGGCAATAATACCGCCGCCTCGTTGCTGGTGGGCGCATCGCTCATCGGCATGGACATCCGGTTGTGCGGTCCGAAAACCTGCTGGCCCGATGATGCACTTGTCACCCGGTGCCGTACCATTGCCGGCACGACGGGTGCCCGGATCACATTGACGGAGGCGCATGCACAGGGGCTTGCGGGGGCTGATTTTGTCTACACCGATGTCTGGGTGTCGATGGGTGAACCCGACAAGGTTTGGGAGGAGCGGATCGCACTTTTGTCGCCTTATCAGGTGACGTCGAAGGTCATGGAGATGACCGGCAATGCCCACGCCAAGTTCCTCCATTGCCTGCCCGCCTTCCACAATCGCGACACGGAAATGGGTGAAGCAACGTTTCAGAAGTTTGGAATCGACTGCATGGAAGTGACCGACACGGTGTTTGAATCCAGCGCTTCAATTGTCTTCGATCAGGCGGAAAACCGGATGCACACGATCAAAGCGGTGCTTGTCGCCACGATGGGAAGCTGACATGCGCGTCGTCGTTGCCCTGGGTGGAAATGCGCTTTTGCGGCGGGGAGAGCCGATGACCGCAACCACGCAGCATACCAATGTACGGATCGCGGCACAGTCGTTGGCGGAGCTCGCGCACGACCATCAAATTGTCGTTGCCCACGGCAATGGCCCGCAAATCGGATTACTGGCGCTGCAGGGAGCGGCGTATGATCCCGGCGCGCCTTGGCCGCTTGATGTTCTGGGCGCGGAAACCGAGGGCATGATCGGCTACCTCGTTGAACATGAGCTGATGAATGCTCTGCCTGCGGGAGCAAAATGTGCAACTCTGCTCAGCCGGGTCGAGGTGGATGCCGCCGATCCTGCCTTCGCTGCTCCAAGCAAACCGATAGGACCGGTTTATACGGTGGCACAGGCGCAGCGGGCAAAGGCCGATCACGGATGGACCATGGTGAGCGAAGCCGACGGTGAGTGCCGCCGCGTCGTTCCTTCGCCTTTGCCGTTAAGGCTTCTGGGACTGGAGGCCATCCGGACATTGATGGACAATGGCCATATCGTCATATGCGCTGGCGGCGGCGGCATACCGGTCCGGCGCAACGCCAACGGCCGGATGGAGGGCGTCGAGGCGGTCATCGACAAAGACCGCACGGCGGCACTGCTCGCCCGTGATCTGAAGGCCGATATCCTTCTGCTGCTGACGGATGTGAGCGCGGTTTTCCAGAACTGGGGCACAACCAATCAATGCAAGATCGGCCAGACCACACCCCTGGCGCTCGACGCTCTCAGCCTCGCTCCGGGGTCCATGGGGCCGAAGGTGGCGGCCGCGAGTGCGTTCGTGCGTGAAAGCGGCGGCATTGCCGGAATCGGGCGCCTGCAAGAGGGCCGCGCCATTCTGGAAGGAAAGGCTGGAACCCGCATTTTCCCCGATGAAGCCAGGACGCGTCGATGACCAGTTGACGCGGCATCAAGCGAAGTCACCACATAATTGCTGAGCCAGCTTACCGTATGCTGCACGAACTTACCCGTTCCTGCTTCCCGAGACGATACCTCTCGCCAGGTTTGCTGACCGAATAGATCTTGGAAAGGACTTGCGATGCAGCGCCAGAAACGGCAATCGCCCGACGATACAAGCCAGCGTCAAAAAGCGTTGTCGATATGGGATGATGAAGGCGGGGCTGGCCGCGCTGACATTCCGGTTGCTTCCCAGGAACAGTGGACGGTCAGGCAACCGGGCAATGGTGATCTGATCGCGATCGGCGCCCGGATCATCGGGCTGAAAAATGTGCTTGTAGCGTTTTTGCCACGGCATCGGCCGGCGTGATTCTCGCGGGCGCTTCGCCGGGTGATTATCTTGTCGCCTGTCGGCGTATGGCAATTATCATCACCGCATCATGACATCGCGCCCCAGACCCGCCGCGCGCCAGCCATACCCGCAGAGGACGCAATCATGAACAGGATCGTGTTGACCATCATGAGCACTTTGGCGGCAAGTGCAGCTATCGTCGTTGCAGGTGCATATGCCTTCGTGAATTCCGGTCTCTACGATGTTTCAGCGACAACGCCCGACTCGCAACTGGTCTACTGGGTAGCGCATCAGACCATGGAACACTCGATCGCGCGTCGTTTAGGCCAGAACATCGTGCCAGCTGGCCTTGACGCGCCCGTCACGATTGCCGCCGGCGGCGCTCTTTATGTCAAGAACTGCATGGTCTGTCATGGAGCCCCGCAGGTTGATCGCACTGCAATCTCGAAGGGTCTCAATCCACAGCCGCCCAATCTGTTCCTGGCGACCCGCAAGCCGGATGCGGCAGAGAACTTCCAGTTCATCAAGCATGGCGTGAAAATGTCGGGCATGCCGGGCTTTGCGGGAACCATGACGGATGATCAGGTTTGGTCCCTGGTTGCATTTCTAAATATGCTTCCGGGGCAAAACTCTGCAGACTTTGAGCAGATCACGCGCACCGAGATCGCACCCGGCTTGCCAGCAACCGGCAAAGGAGGCTGAGAGCGGGAGCGGTGCTGACCCGTTCCTCTCGCGGCAGGGCAGGGGCGAACAGACAAGCGGCATGTCAGGGCAGTAGCGGTCCATCGTGATCGAGATAAGTGCGATCGAACCCGGTAAAAGCCACCAGTGCATCGTAGTTCTTAAACACCACCTGGCCCTTGTGGAAGGTCAACATTCCCTCCTCGCGCAACAGGCGCAGGACCCGGTTCACGCGCACGGCACTGAGCCCGAGCGCATCGGACAAGTGGTATTGCGATAACGGGCAGGCAAAGCCTTTCTTGTCTCCCATCCCTACCAGGCGCAAGCGCGCTGCAAGTTCCAGCAGGAAATGCCCGGTCCGCTCGGCCGCGTTGCGTCGCCCCAGATTGACGAGATGTTCGACCACCATCGCTTCATCGCGTGAGGCTGTCCACAGCACTGCCGTCGAGATCCGCGGCGTATGGGAAAAGGCGGCCAGCAAATCCTGTTGCCGCACCTCTGAGGCCTGCACCGGGGTGATCGGTTCGACATTGTGATCGGCGGTGCGAAACAACACCGAGCGAAGGCCCAGAAAATCGCCGGGAACCTGGAAATCGACGATCTGCCGCGTTCCACCATTGAGGATTTTATAGGAACACGCCCAGCCCGACGCCAGAATGTAGGCGTGGTGGCTTCTCTCGCCCTCGTGGATCATGTCGTGACCGACAGCAAAATCACGCTTGCGGCGATAGATGTCGGACAGAACCAGCAAATCTGCTGGTGATAGTTTGACATAGGCCGACAGCTTACGGGCAAAGGCGCTGTCCGCGATCGTAAAGACCGCGCTTTCCGCTGCCATGATTTACTCCGTGAGGGTGCGCGACCGGGCGCCACCGCACACCCTACCACATGTTGCGCAAGAACGGGGCATGATACTGATGGAGATCAGCCCTGTGCGCGAACTTTCTGTAACAATGTCTGCCAGTGCCAGGGCGTGTGCCACCTGTGTGATTGCGAGCGAAACCCGCAGAAAGTTGAAACCTGATGCATGATGTTGCCGGACATGCCGCGCTTGCCATTTGTGAATCATTGCTGCTCGCGCTCAATGATCGCAAGATTCTGCCCGAACATGACATCATGGGTGTTCTGAAAGACGCGGCTGCCGCGCACGAAAGCGTGCCCGACGGCGATGGCGCCGAGGGGATGCATGAGGCCGTCGCCGCCCTCATCAACACCATCATTGATGGTGGAAACTCGGTCCGCCGGCGATAAGCCGTGCAGCCGCATTGGATCGCGGTGTCGGATGCCGGGCCAAGCACGACTGATACCCTTTCGAGACCAGGACATGATCTGAAGATCGATCTCGATATGGTGGAACCTCAACCCGGCATTCTGTCACCCTGCGTGACGGCGACCCGCACGAGGTGATCATGCCAGTTGCAATGACACATCAGGTCCACATTGTGCTTCACATCCGATGGGGGATGTTCGGGAAATGCAGGGCGACTGTTATTCGTAGCCCGGATCGGGGGTGTCGTCTGCGGGCTCGGCGTCCGTCGTTTCTCCATCCATCGCGCCATCAAGGCCGAGGTTGCGGCCGACCTGGCGCAACAGCCGGCGCAGGCGTTTGCGCTCCCTGGTGTCAAGGCGGGAGAGGGTCTGCTTTTCAAGACGGCGCCACACCAGGTCGATCTCCTCGGCGCGGACCGTTCCGGCCGGCGTCAGAAAGATCCGCCATTGCCTCGCGTCGTCTTTGGAGGCGCGCCGCTCCACCAGCCCGTGAAGCGCCAGGCGCGTCACCATTTTGGTGATCGTCGGTGGTTTGACGTAAAGAGCCTGAGCCAGCTCGCCCATCGTCTGCCCGTCCATTGCAGCGAGCGATTTGAGGACTGTTTCCTGACCCGGGTAAAGATGTATTTCCGCCAGGAGCGCTGCGGCCCGCGCGCGGTGCAGTTTCGCGACATGGGCCAGACGGAAGCTTACGCTTTTTTCGAACGACCCCGCCATATGAGCGCCTCCCAGCACTCATATCGATTCATGATTGCGGTCTGATGTCAACTGGTACGGCGCTTGACGAAACATCAAAACCGCGGCTGACAGAAAATACTAAGCCGCCTTCTTTTTCTGTAGAAGCCCGCGCGACACCATCGATTCGGCGATCTGGATGGCGTTGAGCGCCGCGCCCTTGCGCAGGTTGTCGGAGACACACCACAGCGACAGCCCGTTTTCCACCGTCATGTCTTCGCGTATACGCGAGACAAACGACGCATCCTCGCCGGCGCATTCAAGCGGCGACACATAGCCGCCATCCTCGTGCTTGTCGACGACCAGCACGCCGGGTGCCGCCCGCAGGACGGCGCGTGCTTCGTCAGCCGTTACCGGTTCCTCGAATTCGATATTGACCGCCTCAGAGTGGCCGATGAACACGGGCACGCGGGCGCAGGTTGCGGTCAGTTTGATCTTCGGGTCGAGAATCTTCTTTGTCTCAACCATCATCTTCCATTCTTCCTTCGTGGAACCATCCTCCATGAAGACGTCGATATGAGGTATGACATTGAAGGCGATCTGCTTGGTGAACTTCTTGTGGTCGACCGGATCGTTGACAAAGATCGCTTTGGTCTGGGTGAACAATTCGTCCATGCCTTCCTTGCCGGCGCCCGAGACGGATTGAT
>JAKFVK010000102.1 GCA_021732205.1 Hyphomicrobiales bacterium
GGCGCATTTTTTTTGAAAACAATGATCCAGCCCCGCTCGCGGCGCGCGCCATCGGTTCTTATGGCCGTGGCTGCCTTGCCGGGGCGCAGGCGCTCAGCCCCGATGGCCCGACCTGGCAGGTGATGCGTCTTACCCGCCAGCGCAATTGGGGGCATCCGGCGCTCATCTCATGGATTGAACGTTTTGCCCGTGATGCGCATTCCGAAGGCTGGCCGGGCCTGCTGGTCGGCGATATCGCCCAGTCGCGCGGCGGGCCGATGCTCACCGGCCACGCCTCGCATCAGCTGGGGCTGGAGGCCGATCTGTGGCTGACACCTGCCAGAACGCGCCTCAGCAGCGAGGAGCGCGAGGAAATGCCAGCCATCGACATGGTTCGCCGCGATCTGTTGAGCGTTTATCCTGATCGCTTCACTGACGCCCATATCAAATTGCTGTTGCGGGCGGCAAGCTATCCACAGGTCGACCGCATCTTCGTCAACGCCGCGATCAAGAAGGCGATGTGTGCCCGCACCCCGCCGGAAAATCGCGCCTGGCTCGCCAAGATACGGCCGTGGCATGGTCACACCTTTCATTTTCATGTGGCGTTGCACTGTCCGCCTGGCGAGGAAAGCTGCGTCAACAAGCGCGCCACGCCGCAGGGGGAAGGCTGTGGCGCGGAGCTTCAGGCCTGGTTTCGCGACAGCGTACGCTTTCCCAAGCCGCGCGCCGGAGCGCCGGGGCGCGAACTGACGCTCGCCGATTATCCCGAAGCCTGCCGCAAGGTTGCGGTGACCCGCTGATCGGTTCTCTTCATCCTTCCTCAAGCCGCCTCGTGCTTTTCTGTTGTTCGCACGACGGACGGGACAGGCATGAGCATAAACCTTGAGGCCGGAGCGATGGCGACTGCACCGGGCAAGCGGTTAAGTGGTCCCGTCGCCGTGACGCTTTTCGGCTGGCTTTCGTTTGTAACCCTCAGCCTTTATCACGGCTGGGCAGCGGTGACAGGGCCGGGGCTGGTTGACCCCGATGCGCTGGTAAGGCTTGCGCAGATCCGCGATTTTATCGGCGGGCAGGGCTGGTTTGACCTGACGCAGCAGCGTCTCGACGTCCCCAACGGCCTTGCCATGCACTGGTCGCGAATCGTTGATCTGCCGGTAGGTGGTCTCATTCTGGCTGCTTCTTTTCTCGTTGAGCGCGAGGCTGCCGAAAAAATCGCCCTCATCACCTGGCCCCTGCTGCTGGCACTTGGCTATGTCGGCGGGGTGGTCGCCAATGCGGTTGGGCTCGCCGGCAGGAAAGCCGCTTTCCCGGCAGTGATTCTCGCGCTCCTTTGCGTTCATGTTCGTCATGCTTACGCGCCGGGAAATATTGATCACCATAATCTGCAATTGGTACTCACCCTGTGGCTTGCGGCTGCCCTCATGCGCCTTGATCGCGGCCTGTGGTCGGGCGCGCTTGCCGCACTTTGCGCTGCGCTGATGATGTCGATTGGCATGGAAACCATCGGGCAGGTGGCGCTCGCCGGAATTGTGGTCGCGCTGGCGCAAACCCTCGACCCGCAGCGTTTCCGCTCCAGCGCCAGCGCATTTTCCTGGTCGTTTGCAGCCTTCAGCCTGATCGCTTACGGGCTGTTTGCCGTGCGGACCGGTCCTGGCGTTCTGGTCTGTGATTCATTGTCACCGCCCTATCTTGCCGCAGCCCTCATCGGCGGCGGTGGGCTTGGCCTGGTCAATGTCGCCTCATGGCGCTGGGCGTTCTCTTTGCCGGTACGCCTGGCGGCGATGGCAGCTGTCGGCGCATCGGCGCTTGTCGCGGCTGGAGTGCTCGCCCCTGATTGTCTCGCCGGCCCCTATGCCGAGCTCGACTCCCGCCTGGTCAGCCGCTGGCTCGTTGACGTTGATGAAGCACGCCCGCTTCTATCCCTGCTCTCGCTCAATCCAGCGCTTGCGATCAACGCTGCAGGCACCGTACTGTCCGGCGTGCTGATTGCGCTCCTTGTGCTGACAGGCACGCCGCGACGCGATATTTTTGCGCCTGCGGTTCTCTTTGCCTTTCTCGCCATCAGTGTCGCTGTCACACTCGTGCAGATCCGCGGCACGGTCTTCGCTGCCACCCTGTCGCTGCCCTATGCCGCCTGGCTGATTGCGCGCGCTCGTGATCATGCAGCCTCCCGCCCTGGAATTGCTGCCCAGGCACTCCTGATTGCTGCGTGGCTCGCGCCTCAGAGCCTGGTTTATGACGGCATCGGCAGGCTGTTGACCCGGCTTGGTGTGGTGGCAGCGCCCACCCGTGCTCTTGGCGATGATGAGGTGGGACCGGCAGCCGCCTTGCCCGCCATCAATGCCTGCTTTCAGCGCGCGCTCTATGCCCCGCTTGCCGCCCTGCCGCCAGGCCGTGTGATGGCAACGATCAATCTTGGCTCAGCCCTTCTGGCCTATACACCACATGGCGTGGTTGGGGCGCCCTATCACCGGCAGGCCGGCGGTATCCTCGACAGTCTCGATACCTTTGCCGGCACGGCGCAGGCCGCCAGAGCCATCCTGCAGCGCCGTGGCATCACCTATATCGTGACTTGCCGAGGTGACAGTCTCTACGTCGCCGCACAAACTCCGGATAGTTTCGCGCAAGCACTTGCCGAAAACAAATTACCCGAATGGGTGAACCTGTATCAAACCTCCGGCCCTTTGACGATTTATCGCCTCCTTCGCTAGGGTCCAGACCCATTCATTTCAACGCAACGGCATGAAAAGGGTGGATGAAATGGCAGGAGAAAGGCGACAAGCATACTCAACCGTATGGTTGAGCCTTTCGACGCCCCATTTCACCTCCCTTTTCTTGTCCGCAGGATCGCGGCAGGAAACGCGATCTCCATGTCGCAAGCCCTTGAAAGTCAGACGACTTCCTGCGGCCTTGCTTCGCGATCTCGCGCTTCCTGCCAGCGACCGTTGCGCTGACATGAATGGGTCTGGACCCTAGTTTGCCGGCATTCTGGGTCCGAGGCGCAATCGGCAGGCGACAGCCGCTGCGCGAGCGCGTAATCTGATCGCAGTTTTGTTCGAAACGGAGCCGTCACGGTGAAAGCCATCCTGCTGCCAACCGAAGCCAATGAGAGTATGAACGCCACCTTCGAGACGGCGCGCGTATTCGCCTCGTTCTTTGCCTCGCGCATCGAAGGGATTGATCTGGCCGCCGATCTGCAATTCATGTTGACCGGCGATCTTGCCGAACCGCTCAGCGCCGTGATGCTGGAACAGCAAAGCTCTGAATCCCGGCACATGGCGCGCCACTTATTCGAAAGCTTTTTTGCCACCGCACAGCTAGGCGGCGCGACGGCTGAGTGGCGTGAGGGTGTCCACGCCACCGACGGCGATCTGGGAGCGGTGGCCCGCGTCTACGATATCACGGTGCTGGGCCGTCCCGGCCAGGGCGTCAAATCAGCGCGCATGGCTTCGCTCGAAGCCGCCCTGTTCGAGAGCGGCCGCGCCATCCTGGTGGCGCCACCGGTCCCGGCTGCCACAATGTGCAATCACGTCATGATCGCCTGGAACCACAGCACCGAGACGGCCCGCGCCGTTGCCATGGCCAATGATGTGCTGGCGCGGGCGAAGAAAATCACCATTCTGACCGTTGAAGGCTCGACCATTATTGGTCCAACCGGGGATGATCTGGCCGCCCATCTGCGCCTGCGCGGTCTTGCCGTTGATGCAGTCACGGTAAAGCCGACACCGCGGGGTTCTGGCGATACCATTTTGAGCGAGGCCAGGGAACGCAGCTGCGATCTTCTGATCAAGGGTGCCTACACCCAGAGCCGCCTGCGTCAGATGTTTTTTGGTGGCGCCACCAGCCACATCCTCGCCCACACCACAGTGCCGGTTTTCATGGCCAACTGAAGCGCTTGCCGAGGGTATCAGCGCCAGCCCTGCAACAACAGCTGGCGCGCTTGCAAGAAATTCCGTATCCGGCGTGCCCTCACGCCAGGGCGGAATTGGTCTCGATGAAGCTCACAAGCTTCGATTTAGGCGCTGCGCCCACTTGCTGGCCGATCACCTTGCCGCCCTTGAAGAGCAGCAGGGTAGGGATGGCGCGCACGCCGAACTGCGTCGGTGCGTTCGGGTTCTCGTCGATGTTCAGTTTGACGATCTTCACCTTGCCCGCCATCTCCTTGGAAATTTCCTCGAGTGCGGGGGCAATCTGCCGGCATGGGCCGCACCATTCGGCCCAGAAATCAACCAGAACCGGCACAGCCGAATCGAGGACTTCGCTCTGGAAGGTGGCGTCGGTCGCTTTGACGGTCATGGTGTGTTCCGTTTCTTGGCAGGGGTAAGGAGCAACGAACCTAGGTATTGCACCTTGAAGCGTCAAGGAATGGTTGCTCATCCACCTTCGATTGTGGCAAGCGCGCCAGCCATGCGCTCGCTCGATACCACGTCATAACGCGGCAATCGCGTCCACACCAGCGCCACCCGTGTAGCGTGATCGCGATACCGCGATGACAGAAGGCGCGCGTAAAGCGCGAGCTGGATGATGTAGGCCTGCGGCGGCCCTTCGCTTGGCGCCTCGCCGCTCTTGAAGTCGATAATGTCGATGTACTCAGGGCCAACAGCCAGCAAGTCGATGCGCCCCGACAGCGTCAGGCTGAGGCGCGGCGCTACCTCCACCGTGCCGATGACCGGGACCTCGGCCAGATGCGGGCCGGCGAGCAGGGTCGCCAGCTCCGGCATGGCCAGAACACCGAGCGCCTCGTCTGCGACGCCTGCAGCCGCTGAACCGAGCTGGCGACGCGCATAGGTTTGCGCTGCCTCGTGGCGCCGGGCGGGCGGCAGTTGCGGCAGCCTCTGCAGAAGCTGATGCAGGACCTGGCCACGCAGCTGCGCCGTCAGCCCCTCCTCAATCACAGGATATACGCTCGCGCCGGCCGTACCACCGCCGAAGCGAGAGGGCGCGGAGAGGCGGCGGCCTGCCGGCGATGGCGGGGCTGGCCGTTGCAGCCAGTCGGGGATCATCGCTTTTGCCGCAACGGCAGGGCGGATGGTCGCTGGCGTGTCAGCTGCGAGCGCTGTGGCTGGATAGCGCCATGACACGATGTCGCCTGTCGCATCCGCTTCACCCGTGCACAGCGGGCGTAGTTGGTCATCGATCAGCGCATACCAGCTGGTGGCAGGCGCTTCCTTGGTGCCTTTCCGATAGCCTGCAATCAACAGGCGATCCTCGGCCCGCGTCATCGCCACGTAAAGCAGTCGGTAATATTCAGCGAGCGCCGCCTGATCCCCGGCAGCCCGCGCGCGTGCCACAAGGTCCGGCTCCTGGCCCGCTTTGCCAAGCCACAGCAGGAGCGGCTTGCCGTCCAGCGGATCGCAGGCCTCGACGAGGCGCTCCTCCGACAGACGTCGCGGCACCTGCACCGTTTCCGGCATGATGACGTATTTCGCCTGCAGCCCCTTGGCGTTATGGATGGTCATGACGCGTACCTCGTCGCGCCCCTGCTCCATCTCGCGCTTGACGACCGATTCGGTGCTGCGCATCCACGCCAGAAAGCCCTGCAGGCTGGGGATGTGACGTGTCTCGAAATCGAGCGCTGCGGCCAAAAACTCGCTGAGCGCGTCATTGGCTTCGCTGCCGAGCCTGCCCATGAAATCCCGTCGCCCGCCATCGCGACCAAGCACACCGGCGAAGAAATCATAAGGACGCTCGGCCCCCGCGCGCTCCCGCCACGCCACGAAGCGGCGATGCGCCGTCTGCCAATGCGTCTCCTCCCCCGCGCGCCGTGCCAGCTCATCGGCAAGCGTGTGGTCCCCGCGCCCGTTTGCCAGGCGGAACAGGTCATCCTCATCAAGCCCCAGCAGCGGCGATTTGAGGAGGCAGGCAAACGTCAGATCATCGTCCGGCAGCAGCACGGCATCGCCGAGCGCCAGCAGATCCATGACCGCGATATGTTCGACAAGCTTCAGCCGATCAGCGCCGGCAACCGGGACACCCTGCTGTTTCAGCGCACGAATCATTTTGTCAAAAAACGCCTTGCGTCGACGCACCAGGATCAGCACATCGCCAGCCGCAAGCGGGCGCAGCCGGCCATGGTCGTCAACCTGATCATGGCCGATGGCAGAAGCGATATGTCGGGCAAGCCGGTTGGCAAGATGCTGCTCGGGGTCGACGACGTCCTGCACCAGAAAGGGATAGTCCCAGCCGTTGAGCTTGTTGCTGTCGGCGGGAGGCGGCGCGAGCGGCCAGATATCGACCCGCCCCGGTACGCCTTCTCGCGCGCAGCGATGGTCAGGAAACTGGCTGTCACTGGTGACGCCTTTCAGCCGCTGCAGATCACTGAAGACAGTCGCAACCGCGTCAAGCACCGGTTCGGTTGATCGAAACGACAGGTCGAGGACAACATTGCGGAAATCGAGGCCCGCCTGTGTCGCCTTGCTGGCGATACGCAGCCGTTCACTGTCAAAGAGCGCCGGCGCGGCGCCCTGGAATGAGAAGATCGACTGCTTGTCATCGCCCACCACAAAGAGCGTGCGCTTGTTCTCGGTGGCGCCCTTGCCAGCAAAGAACTCTTCGCTTAGCCGGCGTACTAACTGCCATTGCTCAGTCGATGTATCCTGTGCTTCGTCGATGAGGATATGTTCGATGCCCTGGTCAAGCTTCCAGCGCACCCAGTCACCGGCCCGTCCGTCGAGCAGGCGGTTGGCAGCCGCGATCAGATCATCAAAACCGAGAAAGGCCTCGCGCGCTTTGGATCGTTCGATATCGTCGATGACCGCGCGGGCAAGGATGGTGAGTGCCAGCGATATCTGGCAGATCTCAAGCCCCCAGCGTTGAGCAATGAGTGCAGAGATGCGCGTCAGCTCGCTTTGCAGGAGCGCGTGAAGCTCTGGCGCTACCTTCAATAATTTTGCCGGCACCAGCCGGCTGGCACTTCGAGGTTTGCCATCGGCGGTGAGGAAGACGGCACCATAGGCCCGCGCCCTTTGCCGCCGATCGCCTGCCTCAAGCGCCGCCTGCAGGCGGTCTGAGAATTTCTCCTTATCGCTCGCCTGATTTTCAAGCGCCCGGATTTCGGCAATCGCCGCCGGCCATTCCGCAGGAGCAAGGGCTGCCTGCGATAGCAGGGCATCGTCTATTGCCTCGATGGTGAGGTCATCGGCGATCTCGAGCACCCGTCGCAGCCGCTTGGCAAGCGCCGGCGCATCGTCAAGGCTTGGCAGCATGTCATCGATAACAGAGCGGAAGCTGGCGGCCTTTTTGACCTGCGCGGTAAAGCGATCCTCATTGGCGAGCAGCGTGATGTCGCGGAGAGCAGCACCCACAAGGCTGGACGGCTCGGCAAGGGCTGCTGCCATCACGCGCCCTGCCGCCGCTGTGAGGAACTCCGCCTCGCTCGCGCCATCAAGTTCGCGGAAATTGGCGGGAACACCGGCTTCAAACGGAAATTGATGGAGGAGCGCGTCGCAGAAGGCGTGAATGGTCTGGATCTTCAGGCCGCCCGGAGTCTCGATCGCCTTGGCAAAAAGGCCGCGCGCATCCTGCAGCATGCGCGCTGATATGTTATCGGCCGCCTGATCCTGTAATGCGCCAAGAGATGCCCTCAGCGCCTCATCGCTCATGCCCACCCAGTCGCCGAGATCAGCGAGCAGGCGGTTCGACATATTGGCGGCTGCCGCCTTGGTGAAGGTGAGGCATAGGATGCGCTCTGGTCTCACCCCCTGGAGAAGCAGGCGCTTCACGCGCTGCGTCAGCACGTAGGTCTTGCCTGAGCCGGCGATGGCGGAGACGAAAACGACGGCCTCGGGATCGCTGGCGCGGCGCTGGTTCTCGCGCGTGCGCTCATCAACGATATGGCGCGCTGTGCTCATTCCTCGCCGCCCTCGGCTGCAATGCCCCATTCTCGGACACGGGCGAGGTGCAGATAATCATTGTAGCGTGGCGCTTTGGCCGCATGCCCAAGCGCCCGGTAAGGAGCGTCCGCCTTGTCAAAGGCTGCGATCAGCTGATGCAGACCGGTCCAGGCCGCATCGATCATATCGGCAAGACTGTCACCTTTCACCGCCTTGACGACGTCTTCCTCGGCAGGGGGATCGCCACCCGAAAGCTTGACGTAAAGCAATTCGTCAACCGCCTTGCCTGGTCCTGCCGTTGCGGCAAAAGCGCCGTGCTGCAGCATCGCTGCTTCAAGCGTCAGCTGCGGGGCAAACCCGTCCTTGATGTCAGTTCCCTTTGGCACAGCCCCTGTCTTGAAATCGATGAGTTTTGCGCTGCCCGGGCCAATCTCCAGCCGGTCGGCACGACCGCGCAGCGTAAACACGCCCGCCGGTGCCGGCCAGGTGATGCGCCCCGACGCCTCAATCACCACCTGGGCGCCGGTCATCCGCCGTCTCTCATCAAAGATGAGGAACCAATCGAAGATGCGCAGGAAGCGCGGCCACCAGAAAGCGCGCACCTGCGGCCAGGCACTCTCAGCCGCAAATTCTCTTTCCGCCATCGCCAGAAGGGTGGCACGGTCACGCTCGCCGCGTGCCAGCCCTTCCTGGACGCGCTCAAGGCAGGCATGGATGAGCGTGCCGCGCTCGCGTGCGTCAATCGTTTTGCCGAGATCGTCCAAAGCGCGCAGTTTCAGGACATGCCTGGCATAGATCGCGTAAGGGTCGCGGATCAGCGTCTCGATCTCGGTGACCGAAAGCGCGCGTGGTCTGGCAGCGAGCGGCGGGCGTGGTTCTGGCTGTGGACAGGGCCGGGGCTCACCATGGCCAGCGTCGATCATGCCGGCAATGTCGAGGAAGGTCTGCCCCTTCTCGCGCAACGCCTGATAGGGGCTCTCGCCGATCACCGCCGCCAGACGCTGCAGCCAGCGCGAGGGAACGCTCGGTGCCGTTCCAGCCTTCAGCGCGCGGGTGAGGATGACATCGCGCGCGCCCAGCGCCTGGGTGAAGTCATGAGCGGCAAGGCCGATGCGTTGTTCGGGCACTGGCAGCGACATGGCAAGCCGCATCCCGCGCGACAGCCACGCATCGGTGCGCGCTGTGGCCGGCCAAATGCCTTCATTAAGCCCGCCAAGAATAACGAGGTCAGCTGGCAGCAGCCGCGCCTCCAGCAAGCCGTAAATGCGCAGTCTGGAATGACCCTCGTTGATCGCGCGTGCCGGCTGATCCTGCATGAGCATCTCAACCGCGCCCGCATATTCCCGCGGATCGATGACAAGCCCGCTTTCGGCCGCATCCGCCAGCTCATCGAAAAATGTCCACAAAATACCTTCGCCGGCGTCCTCCGCTGTCCCGTCGATAAGGTGGGCAAGGGCCGCACGATGCATATCAGCAACATCGACCATCGCCATGGCCTCGCGGCTCGTCAGGCAGGTGGCTAAGGGCTGCAGAAACGTCTCAAGCCACTCGACGAGGTCAAGCATCAGCGCAATGTCGCCAGGGGTCAGGCGGCCGTTCCCCTTGTCGCTGTTATGCTGCGCCAGCGCGCCACGCAGCCCGGCAATCCCCGTCTGCGGTCGCAGCCCGCGCAAGGCCGCTTGCTCGAGAAGCGATACGGCATGCAGCAACTTCTCGCGCGTGAAGCCGAGCCGAACCATCGGATGCTTGAGAAGGGCGAGGAGCGGCAGAGCGGCGAAATCCTGTGCGGCGGTTTCCGCAACAAGGCGCGCCAGCACGCCAGGCATTGTCTCCGACAAGGGCGTCCCGGCAGTATCGTCGACCGTCAGATCAAATCGCTGCAGCTCGGCGGTGACGCGACGCGCCAGCGCCCGGTTGGGCGTGATGAGAGCGATGTGAGCGCCCGGCGTTTCGAGCCCGTGGCGCATCGCCAGCGCAATCGCCAGGCCCTCTTCTTCTTCGCTTGCCGCTTCGATCAGGCTAACGCCGCCGAGCGCCAGGCTGATCACATCCGGGGCAGGGGGGGAGATATTCCACTGCCCTGTTGCCTCAGCCGGCCACATGACGCGGCTGAAGAGCGCTTCACGTGCCGCAAGCGCGCCGTCAAGGTCCTGATCGAGGTGCACCACCGCGCCGTCAGGCGGCAGATGGCAGCGAGTGACAAGCGCGTGCAGGCTGGACTGCGGATGGCTGGCAACGATCTGCCCGCTGCTGGTGCCGGCGATGTCCGTCCACAGCTGCGCGCTCAGATGGCGGTCATAGCCGGGAAGAATCAATGCGCCCCTGGGCAGGCGGGAAATCGCTACCAGAAGCTCGGCGGTCGTTGGTATCGACCCTGTTGAGCCGGCAGCAATCACCGGCTGGTCGGGAGCGTTGCCAAGCCTGGCCAGCTCCGCTTCCATCACCAGGCGTCGGCGCTGTGCCGGATCGATGCTGCCATGGGCTGCCAGAAAACGCGGCCAACCCTGCCGCGCCACTTGCAGGAAATCATGGGTGACCTGCCAGTGCTCCTGCAATTCCTGCGGCAGGATGGCATCGAGATTGTCCCATGGCACGCCCTGGGTGGAAAGAAGGTCCATCAGCCGCGCCAATTCGCCGGCGAGGAAGGTGGCATCGCCTGCCGTCAAGCGGCGCGTGCTCCTTGCCTCTCCCGCCGCATTGCCCCACGCCAGAATAAAGCGCGTCAGCGTCGTGCGCCTGAGCAAACCGGGAATGGCGGGCGGTACATCAACCGCACTGTCGTCAATCGCGGCGGACAGATCGACGGCGTTTTCTTCCTCATCACCAATGGCGCGGATGCGTGGCAGCAAGAGCGCCGGCCCGCCGATATCAAGAAAGCAGTCGAGCACCGCCCGGCAGGCGCGGCGGGTGGGAAGAAGCAGTGTCGCGCGTGCCAGCGACAAGGGATCGGCGGGATCAGGAAAACCGGCAATCAGCCGCCCGCTCAGAAGCGCGTTGACAAGGGTGGCGAGGAACGGCTTTCCCGGCGGGATCGAGAAGACGTTGGGTCGAGCCCCGTTCAATCGATGCCCTCGTTTCAGGCGGCGCTGCGCGCCACGCACTCTTCCGCCTCACGAATGGCGTCAGGTGTGCCCACATGCATCCAGATACCGTCAAGCCGCAGGCCGAACAATCGCTCGCGCGCCAGCGCCTTGTCAAAAATGCGGTTGAGCGAAAACGGTGTATCAGGCGTGTCGTCGAACAGCTCGGGCTTCAGGATCGCAAAGCCGGCATAGGCAAAAGGCACCACCTGCCGCTCCGCCCGCCTTTTGAGCCGGCCATCCGCGTCCATGGAAAAATCGCCAGCGCCGCTGAAGCCGATACTGGTCGCCATAGCCGCCAGTAGCAGCATGGCGTCCATCGTATCAGCATCCCACTGCGCCAGCATCCGCCCGACATTGTCGCGCGCCCCTTCGATCCACAGTGTATCGCTGTTGGCGATCATGAAAGGTTTGCCGGCAAAATGAGATAGGGCTTTGCGCACGCCACCACCTGAATCAAGAAGGTCGTCGCGCTCATCCGAGATGATGATCGTCGGGCGATGGCGGCGCCTGAGATGGGCTTCGACGAGATCGGGCAGGTAATGAACATTGACGACGGCGCGTTCTGCTCCGCCGGTCTCGAGGCGGTCGAGGACGTGATCGATCATCGCCCGACCGTTGACCTCGATCAGGGGCTTTGGCGTATGCGCCGTGATCGGGCGCATGCGGGTTCCAAGACCGGCAGCCAGCACCATGGCGGTTGGCGACAATCCATGCGCGCTAAAGGCACTCACGACGAACCACTCCCTGGACCTGTGACTGGCGATGGCGGGACGTTTTCCTCAAACCACCTGCGTGTATCGGCAAGGGCCGGATGGAGGAAGCAACGTCCAAGATAACGTCTGATGCGCGGAATATGGCGCAGATAGCCCGGCTTGCCATCCTGCGCCGCAAGCCTGGCAAAGACGCCGAGGATGCGCGTCGCGCGCTGGGCGCCACAAATAGCAAAACTGGCTGTGAAGCCTGCATCATCAAATCTGGTGTCCTGTGCCTGGCGCCCGGAAATATAGCGAGCCAGCAGACTATCCTGAAGCTCCTCGCCGACATCAACCCGGGCATCCTGGATAAGCGACACAACATCATAGGCATAGGGACCAAGGCGCGCATCCTGCGTGTCGATGAGGCCGATACGCGCAATCCCCTGACGGTTCGCCAGCCAGTGCAGATTGGGCGAATGAAAATCAAACAATGTCCACGTCCGCGCCGCGCTCTCCAGCTGATCAAACGGTGCACGCCAGGCGGCTGCAAAGCCCACGCGCTGGATGGGTGTCGGCTCTCTGCCCATCAGACCGCCAAGGTATTTGTCGAGAAAGAGGCCGGCTTCCACCTCGAGCGCTTGCCGCGAATAGCGCGGCAGGCGATGAGACACACCCTCGGGCCCTTGCGCCAGGTCGGGCCAGGGCTGGCCATGCATCGCCAGCAAAACGTCAATTGCCACCTCGTAGCGCTCCGCCACCGGCTTACCATCACTCACGACATATTCTGCGCCGAAATCTTCAAACAGCACCGCTTTGGCCGGCACGCTGAAGGCATGAATGGCGGGACTTGATAATCCGCGCCGGTTGAGTTCGCTTGCAATAGCCACCACCGGCGCGATGTCCTCGTTAGGCGCCAGATGTACAAGCTCCATATAGGCCTTGCGTTCGGCCGAGACGGGGCGATCAGGATGCGCATCGGCATTGAGGAGAACGAGCCGCTGGTGCCCGTCGCGCCGGATGCTCTCATAGGCCCGCGGCGATGCATCACCCTGCAGAAATATGCGGTGGGCGTCGTCAAGGCCCGCCCCCGCCAGAAACTGCCTGAGATCGGCGAAGCGCTGCAGGCGCCGACGATTGTCGCCACCATGAGCGAGAACCATCGCCTGGCGTTGATCAAGACCGGACAGGTGAAGCGCAAACCCGGTTTCAGAATAGCGGCGCGGCCCTTTTTCGGGCCATTCGATCAGGACGGCGCTGCTCTCGAGCGCGTCGTCAAGACCCAGCTCATCGGCGTCATCGGGTGATTGCAGGCGATAGAAATCGCTGTGCAGCACAGGAAAGCGGAAGCTCGCGCCGGCATAGGGCTGAACGAGAGTGAATGTCGGGCTGGGAACCTCGAGCCTCTCGTCGTTGGCAAGGGCCCGCACGATGGCGCGCGCCAATGTCGTCTTGCCAGCGCCAAGCGGCCCCGAAAGCGTCAGGCAGTCACCTGGCCTGAGAAGAAGCGCCAACGCCTCGCCAAACCGGCGCGTTGCCTGTTCGTCCGGTAATGCGACAGTCAGAGATGCGTTCACATATCCCGCCGATCATTGCGGGCGCTGGTCGAGGCGATGCTGCTCGAGCGCCCGTTCCGGGAAGGTGCACCGCACCCGGGTTCCCTGGCCTATCTGCGACTGCAGCGTGATGTGACCGCCATGCAGTTCGACGAAGGATTTGACAATCGACAGGCCAAGACCCGCTCCACGATGGTCCGTGCCATTGGCTTTGGTGGAAAATCGATCAAAGACATGCGCCTGATCTTCCGGCGCTATGCCAGGGCCATCATCCCCTACCTCGAAGATGATGTCGTGTGCCTGATTGCGGCTGGCTGTCAGCGATACCGATTGGCCGCGCGTCGAAAAGCCGATGGCATTCGACAGCAGATTGTAGAGGACCTGACGCACCCGCTGCGCATCGGCGTTGAAGGCGCCGATGTCGCCGTTGACTTCCACGCTCAGTGAAATACCCGCCTCCGCGCAGCGCTGGCGCAGCGCGCCCGCCGCGCTCGCCATCACCTCAAGCGGCTCGACACGGGTGATATCAAGGGCGATCGCCCCGGCATCAATGGAGGCAAGGGTGAGGATATCGTCAATGATGGCCAGAAGCGTGTGTGACTGCGAGCTGATATAGCCGATGTATTCGCTTTGCCGCGATTGGCCGCTGCCATCTTGCGTTGTGTCGCGCGCTTTTGCCATCAGCGCCGGATCGGCAAGCATTTCGGTGAAGCCGATGATACTGTTGAGCGGTGAGCGCAACTCGTAGGAAACGTGCTGGATAAAATCATTTTTCAACTGATCAGCATCCACAAGCGCCTTGTTGCGTTCCTCCAGGACAGTTTTAACTCTGACCGCCGCCGTCTGGTCAACAAAGGTGACGAGCGTTGCCCCGCCCGGTAAGGGGCGGCTTGATACATCGATCACCACGCCGTCGCGCCGCGACAGGCTGGTCGTGAAGACGCCGCGATCCTCGCCCATGGCGATGACGCCGTTCTTCAACCCTGACCAGACGGGGGGATCGTCATGGAGGACGGCGAACCAGGCAATCAGCTCATCGATATGCGGGTGCTTTTCGAGGTCAAGCGGGTCGGCCTCGTCGACGCGCCACATGCTGGCGAACGCCGGATTGAACAATTGCAGCCGTCCATCCGACCCAAACACAATGACCGCGTCGGTGAGGGCCTCAAATGTCTGGCGTTGCACCCGCTCATGGGTGGCGTAGCGGCGCCGCAATTCTTCAAGCTCCGACAGGTTCTCATTGATGATGGTATACCCGCCATCGCGCGTCGGCAGGCTTGCGACCCGCAGCACCCGGCCTTGTGGCAAGTACCAGGTCTCGTCGACCGCGCCTTCCCGCGAGCGCGTCAGATAGCGCTTTTTCCAGCCATTGAAATCACGCTCATCGGGCAGAAGGCGCTGCGCCCGCAAATGATCGAGAATGGCTTCATCTTCGGGACTATCCGCGATGAAGGCCTCATTGATGTCCCACAATTCGCGCCATGCCGGATTGGCATAGCGCAGCCGCTGATCGGCGCCAAAAACGGCAATCCCCGTGCGCAAATGCTTGAAGGCGTTCTGCTGCGCCGACAGCAGCGCCGACATTTCGCCGCGCACTGTTTCGAAGTCGGAAATGTCGAAGGCAAGCGCTGCAACCGACGTTCCCATTGGCAGCAGCGATATGTCATAGCCGCGCTTGCGGGAGCCGCCCTCAAGCACGATGCGCTGATGCCAGGGCTTGCCGGCGCGCCATGCCTCCAGCGCGGCTGCGCGCTGTTCAGGACCAATGTTCGCCAACCCATCGGCGCCGCTTGGAAAAGGCGGTGCGGCTGCGCTGGCTGAATTGCGCCACACAATGGCTCCGCTCACATCCTGGATCCAGGCTGGATGGGGCAGGTCAGCGAGCAGCTGTTTTGCTGCTACGTCGGATGATGGCAGGGCGCGTTCAGCCACCGGCACGGCGCGCAGAACCAGGATCGCATTGTGACTGGTGTGAAGCCCCTGCGCGTTCAGCCGTTCCCCTGTGCTTGTGGTCACCGTCTCGCTGAACGTGGCACCGCGCTTCCACAGCTGCGTGAGATGTGCCGTCAGCTTCTCCGCGCTCGGCCCGTCAAGCCATGTGTCAAACATCATGAACGGGCCGGCGCGCGAGGGGATCGTCTCGCTCATCGTGAGTGTGTTGCGCAGGTATTGCGGCAGGCCTCCCGGTTCATCCCACACCGCCATCACCAGGGCGTCCTGACCAATCACCGTCTCGACCACCGCGAGGCGTTGCGCCTGGCGCGATTGCTGAAGGAGGAGATCGCTGTCCGCGCCGGCAAGCCGGCGGCGCCCGCGCCAGGTGAAGAGGCCGGCAAAAAACAGTAAAACAAAGAGGATAGCGGCAATGACCGCAGTGATCACAGTGGGATGGCCAAGCGATAGGGAAGGCGCTGACGCGCCGAGCAAAAGCGACACAGGAAGAAGAACGCTCAGCCTTGTGACGGCAGAACCTATCCCCTTGAAATTGTCGTAAATACCCATCTGCTCGACCCTGATTGCGCGTTGTGCATGGCGGGGAGCCCGGTGATTGATCGCGGCCCGTCGCAAAAGCGAATCGCGTCGAACATGCCTGATTTGAGCATCCGCGCCTACGAGTCCGAAACGGGAACGCATCTTGTTCACATCAAAGTCAAGGAATTTGTGCGTCAAAACAAAAGGCCCCGCCGAAGCGGGGCCTGAAAAAGGTCGGTGAGCCCTGTCGCTTAGTAGCGATAATGATCCGGCTTGAACGGGCCTTGCTGGCCAACGCCGATGTAGGAGGCCTGATCAGCGCGCAGCGTGGTGAGCTTCACGCCGATCTTTTCCAGATGCAGCATGGCGACCTTCTCATCAAGGCGCTTGGGCAAGGTGTAGACCTTCTTGTCGTACTGGCCGGGGTTGGTCCACAACTCGATCTGGGCAATCGTCTGGTTGGTGAACGACGCCGACATGACGAAGGAGGGGTGGCCCATGGCATTGCCGAGATTAACCAGACGCCCCTCAGACAGCAGGATGATACGACGACCGGAGGCCAGTTCGATCTCGTCAACCTGCGGCTTGATGTTGTTCCACTTGAAGTTCTTGAGCGAAGAAACCTGAATCTCGTTGTCGAAATGGCCGATATTGCAGACGATCGCCCGGTCCTTCATCGCCCGCATATGCTCGATCGTGATGATGTCCTTGTTGCCGGTGGCGGTCACGAAAATGTCGGCGCGCGGCGCTGCATCTTCCATCGTCACCACTTCATAACCTTCCATCGCCGCCTGCAAGGCGCAGATCGGGTCGACTTCCGACACCATGACGCGGCAACCGGCCTGACGCAGGGAGGCGGCCGAGCCCTTGCCCACATCGCCGAAGCCGGCAACGAAGGCGACCTTGCCAGCCATCATCACGTCGGTGCCACGGCGGATCGCATCAACAAGCGATTCGCGGCAGCCATAGAGATTGTCGAATTTCGACTTTGTCACGCTGTCATTGACGTTGATCGCCGGGAACAGCAGCTTGCCGGCGCTGGCGAGCTGATAGAGGCGGTTGACGCCCGTGGTGGTTTCTTCCGAGACGCCGCGGATCGAGGCTGCAAGCTCGGCGAACCAGCCCTTGGGCTTTTCCATGAGTTTCTTCTTCAGCAGGGCAAAGAAGATTTCTTCTTCTTCCGTTCCCGGCTTGTCGAGGAAGGCGGTATCGCCTTTCTCCGCCCGCAGGCCAAGATGAACGAACATGGTGGCATCGCCGCCATCATCAAGGATCATGTTGGGCATGCCGCCGCCATGCCAGTCAAAAAGCTTGGCCGTGTAATCCCAGTACTCAACCAGAGTTTCGCCCTTGTAGGCAAAGACAGGCGTGCCGCCGGCGGCAATCGCGGCGGCTGCGTGGTCCTGCGTGGAATAAATGTTGCACGACACCCAGCGCACGTCAGCGCCCAGCACTTTCAGCGTTTCGATGAGAACTGCCGTCTGGATCGTCATGTGCAGCGAGCCGGCGATGCGCGCGCCCTTGAGCGGTTTTTTTGCACCGTATTCCTCGCGCGTCGCCATCAGCCCGGGCATTTCGGTCTCAGCAATGGCGATTTCCTTGCGGCCAAATTCCGCGAGGCTGATATCCTTGACGATGTAATCCTGAGCGGCCATGCCGAAAGCTCCCGTGACAAATTGGCGTTGTTGGTGTCCGCGCGAGCTTATAACCGGCCTCGTCGCCGTTCGCAATAGGAAATAAAGATATTTTTATATATTGAACAACCTTGCGGTTGCCGGCGGGTTATTCCTCTTCGCCGAAGCGATTGAGAATAAGCGCTGAAATAGCCTCAAGCGCGGCTGCCGCGTCCGCGCCGTCACAATGGACGGTCACGGTGGTCCCTGGCGCTGCCGCCAGCATCATGAGCCCCATGATGGACGTGCCGCCCACCGTTTCGCCCGCACGACTGACCCAGACTTGCGAGGAAAATCCTTCGACCAGCTGCACGAGCTTGGCGGAAGCGCGGGCATGGAGGCCGCGCTTGTTGAGGATGGGAAGCTCGCGCATCAACGCGCTGTCGGGGAAATCAGCCGGCATCAGGGCACCTGCACAAAGGGGTGCCAAACTGCTTGAAATCAAGTGTGAATGCAAGGTGTTGGGTGGTGTTTAATTACCCGCCAGCACCCGGCTTGCGGAGCGGATGTATTTGCGCCCCGCTTCCTCCGCGCAGGCGACAACATCACGCAGCCGCCCGTCATGGCGCGATTTGGCCAGCTTCACCAACATCGGCAGATTGACGCCGGCGATGACCTCGTAGGCGCCTTCATCCATCACCGATATGGCAAGATTGGACGGAGTACCGCCGAAAAGATCGGTCAAAATGACCACACCATCGCCACTATCGACGCCCATCGACGCATCGAGAATGTCGCGCCGCCGGCGCTCCATGTCATCATTGGGGCCGATACAGATGGTCGCAATTTGTTTTTGCGGACCAACCACATGCTCAAGGGCTGACCGAAATTCTTCGGCAAGCCGCCCATGAGTAACCAGAACCAGGCCGATCATCGACTCGCTCTAACTGTGAATGCCACTCAACCGCAACCGCAGACCGGCCGGGCGAGTTACATGGGCTTTTTTGCAGTGCAACGCAAGTTATCCAGCACGCTTACAAACAGTCAAGATCAAGTCTCGTTCCCGACAGACCCAGCACCGCCAGCACGAGGGAGGC
>JAKFVK010000163.1 GCA_021732205.1 Hyphomicrobiales bacterium
CCCTGAAGCCGGACGCCGTGTTCGCCTTCTTTGCCGGCGGCGGGGCGGTCAAGTTCGTTCGTGACTATGCGGCTGCCGGCCTCAACAAATCCATTCCGCTTTATGGTGCGGGCTTCCTCACCGACGGCACCCTGCCCGCTCAGGGAGAAGCCGCCAACGGTATCAGGACAACCCTTCATTATGCCGATAATCTCGACCTGCCCGCCAACAAGGCATTCCTTGAGGCCTTCAAGGCCAAGACCGGCAATGATGGCGACATCTATGCCGTGCAGGGGTATGACGCCGGCGCGCTCCTTGATATCGGCCTCAAGGCGGTCAAGGGTGACTGGGCGGCGCGCGAGGCGCTGATTGCCGCCATGAAAGCAGCAAAGATCGACAGTCCGCGCGGCACCCTCACCTTCAACAAGGCCAACAACCCGATCCAGGACATTTACATGCGCGAGGTGCGTAACGGACGTAACGAACTTGTCTCGGTTGCCGGCAAGAGTGTTGACGATCCTGCCCGCGGTTGCCGCGCCTGAACGGCTTGAGCGCTAAACAGGGAAGGTCTGCGCGTCCCTGCTTGCGGCAACCCGAAAGCCCGCCGCCTCCGCGGCGGGCACTTCCTCCACAAGGGATCAGGTGATGGATATCGCCACATTCTCTGTTCAGCTTCTGAACGCGGTTCAGCACGGGCTGGTCCTGTTCCTTGTGGCGAGCGGCCTGACGCTTGTCTTCGGCATCCTCGGCGTCATCAACCTCGCCCATGGTGCCTTCTACATGCTGGGCGCCTATCTCGCTTACTGGATCGCCGGCTACACTGGCAGTTTCGCCCTTGCCCTGGTTGGCGGCGTGGCCATCGCCTTTCTGCTGGGCCTGGTTCTTGAGGAAGCCTTCGTCAAACGTCTCATCGGCCGCGATCATCTGGCCCAGGTCCTGTTGAGCTATGGGTTGATCCTGGTCATCGATGAGGTGCGCCAGATACTTTTTGGCAAAGACGTACATTCAGTTGCCCCGCCAGCCTGGCTGCAAGGCTCCATAGAACTCACCGATGTGCTCTCCTATCCGGTCTATCGGCTGGCTCTGTGTATCGCCTGCCTTGTCCTGGCCGGCATCATTTTCTTTATCATCCAGAAAACCAGACTGGGCATGATCCTGCGCGCCGGCGCCGAGAACCGTGACATGACGCGAGCGCTCGGCATCTCGTTTGATCGCGTCAACCGCTATGTGTTTGCCGGCGGCATCGCGCTCGCCGCCCTTGGCGGCATACTGGTCGCGCCGATATCGACCGTTTTCCCCGGCATGGGCGACAGCATGCTGATCCTGTCCTTCGTTGTCGTCGTTCTGGGCGGCATCGGCTCGGTCGCCGGCGCCGCCTTTGGCGCCTTGCTGATCGGCCTCACCGACACGTTCGGCAAGGTTTTCTTCCCGCAGGTGTCCTCGATCCTCGTCTACCTGTTGATGGTCATCATTTTGTTGTGGCGCCCCAACGGCCTGCTGGGCCGCGCCTCGTGATGACACCACCACGAGCCCTCACCCGCTCGCTGCTCGCCGCTTTATTGATGGCAGCGCTGCTGCTGCCGATGATCGCGCCGACATATTATCTGCAGTTTTTTGCCAAGGCGATGTTGCTTGCCATCGTTGCTGCCTCGCTCAACCTGGTCGTCGGCTTTGGCGGCATGGTGAGCCTGTGCCACGGTGCCTTCTTCGGTCTTGCGGGCTATGTGCTTGCTCTCGCCTCTCCATCATCATCCGGCGCGTCCCTGTGGACATCACTGCCGCTGGCTTTGCTGGTTGTCGCCATCGCTGCGGCCCTCGTCGGCGCGCTGGCGCTGCGCACACGCGGCATCTATTTCATCATGGCAACGCTCGCTTTCGGCGAAATGTTCTTCTACTTCTTCCACGACACACGGGTGGCGAATGGCTCTGACGGCATCTACATTTATTTCGAGCCCGAGATCGTCATCGCCGGCTGGCGCCTGGTCGATCTGGGAAACAAGACAAGCTTTTACTACGTAGCCCTCGCCAGCCTGCTGCTCGCAATTATCGTCATTTCCACCCTTGTGCGCTCGCCCTTTGGCGCCGCCCTCATGGCAGCCCGTGACAATGAGCAGCGCGCCCGCTCGCTTGGCTTTCCCGTTTTCCGCATCCGCCTCACCGCCTTTGTCCTTGCCGCCGTTCTGGCCGGCATTGCGGGATATTTCTCCGCCAGCCAGTTTGGCTTTGTTGCCCCCCAGACGCTGGGTTGGCATGTGTCGGCAACCCTCCTCATCATGGTGGTTCTTGGTGGCATGAAAAGCGTCCTTGGTCCGGTTTTTGGAGCTTTCGTCCTGCTCGGCCTTGAGGAAATCCTGAAGTCGAATATCGAACACTGGAAGCTCATCGAAGGCGTCATCGTCATTGCTCTCGTCTTTATGCTTCCCGGCGGCCTGCAGCATCTGGCGCAACTGGCGTTCTCTGACCGGCGAGCCCCTGCGGGGCAGCCTGGCTCGGGGGCGTCACGGGCTGGACGACAACACCATGGCTGACATCGTCCTGAGCGCCAGACATCTGACGAAGCGCTTCGGCGGCCTGGTCGCCGTCAGCGATGTCTCAATAGATGTTCATCGTGATGAAATTCATGCCGTCATCGGCCCGAACGGGGCAGGAAAATCGACCCTCGTCAATTTGCTCTCCGGCGAGATCACCCCTGGCGAGGGCAGCGTTCATCTGGCGGGCAAGGACATGACCGCCCGCTCGCCCGACCAACGCGCCCGGGCCGGCCTGGGTCGTTCCTACCAGAAGACCACCATCTTTCCTGATGTCAGCGTCTTCGCGAATGCGCGCCTCGCCGCACAGGCCCGATCACCTAAGGCGCTGCGCTTCTTTGGTGATGCCGGCCGCGACCCGGTGATCAACGCTCAGGCTGCCGCCGCGCTCAGTGAAGCCGGTATTGCCGCCCACGCTGACACGCCCGCCCGCCATCTCAGCCATGGTGGCCAGCGCCAGCTTGAGATCGCCATGGTGCTTGCGACCACTCCCAGCATTCTCCTGCTCGACGAGCCCTTGGCAGGGATGGGGCCGGCCGAAGCGCAGGACATGATCGCCCTCGTTTCACGCCTCAGGAACGGGCGCGGCATTCTCCTTGTCGAGCACGACATGGATGCCGTCTTCGCCCTCGCCGACCGCCTGACCGTCATGGCCGATGGCCATGTCATTGCAACCGGCACGCCGGCGCAAGTCCGCGCTGATCCCGCCGTCAGGGTTGCTTATCTCGGCGAGGATTGCTTGTGACGACCGTGCTCGAGATCAACGATCTGCAAAGCTTTTATGGCGTGAGCCAGGTTTTGTACGGTGTATCGCTCACCGTCGGCGCCGGCGAGCAGGTAGCCCTCCTCGGGCGCAACGGCATGGGCAAGACGACGCTGCTCAAATCGATCATCGGCCTTGTCTCTGATCGTCGCGGTACCATCAATGTGATGGGGCAGGACGCGGTCCGCCTGCCGCCAGAATCCATCGCCCGTCTTGGCATCGCCTATGTTCCGGAGGGGCGCGGTATTTTCGGGTCTTTGTCGGTGCTTGAAAATCTCAAGATGTCGGCAAGGCCCGACCGCGCCGGGCGCAATCACTGGTCGATCGACCGGATATTTGCCATCTTTCCCCGCCTCGCCGAGCGCCAGCGCCATGGCGGTCAACAACTTTCAGGAGGCGAGCAGCAGATGCTGTCGATCGGTCGGGCGCTGATGACCAATCCCGCCCTCATTCTGCTCGATGAGGCGACCGAAGGGCTGGCCCCGCTGGTTGTCCGTGACATCTGGACCAGCCTCGCCATGATGCGTGCCGAGGGTATTGCCACCATCATCGTCGACAAGGATCATCGCAGCCTGTCGCGTGTTGCCGACCGCATGGTTATGCTTGCCAAGGGCACCATCGCCTTTTCGGGAACGCCGGCCGAACTGGCCTCCAGGCCGGACATTCTGGAGCGCCATCTGGGCGTATAACGATCTGCCTTCAGTGCGCCATGATCTGGCCCCGGTTGAGGGCAGCCGTGTGAACAGGCGCATCCCACAGCGCCAACATTTCACTGTCAGCGAGGGTCACGGTGATCGAGCAGCCGGCCATGTCGAGCGAGGTAACAAAATTTCCGACCTGTGAGCGGACAATGTCGATGCCGTGCTGCTCAAGGAGCGCTGCTGCATTTTCAAACATGATGTAAAGCTCCATCAACGGAGTTGCGCCAAAGCCGTTGATGAGGACGATCGCCGGCCCCTTGGCAGCCGCACCAAAATCACCAAGAATTGCCTCAATCATCTCGGTCGCAATGCTGCGCGCCGGCTTCAGCTTCACCGTTCGCCGCCCCGGCTCGCCATGGATGCCAACTCCCATCTCCATCTCGTCGGCACCAAGCGCGAACGTCGGCTTGCCGGCAGCCGGCACCGTACACGACGTCAAGGCGACACCCATAGAACGGGTCCGGCTATTGACCTTTTCGCCCAGTGTCATGAGCGCGCCAAGATCACGTTTCTCCTCAGCGGCAGCGCCAACGATTTTCTCGACAATCATCGTTCCGGCAACCCCCCGGCGGCCGGTGGTGTAGGATGAGTTCTCGACCGCGACATCATCATTCACCACCAGGGTCCGGATCTCGCGCCCGCCCATTTCACCGGCCATCGCGAAGTTCATCACGTCACCTTCATAATTCTTGACGATGAACAGGCAGCCGGCACCGGTGTCCACGGCGTCCGCCGCCGCAATCATCTGATCGGGCGTCGGCGAGGTGAAGACCTGCCCCGGGCAGGCAGCATCCAGCATGCCGGCCCCGACAAAGCCGGCGTGCAGCGGTTCATGACCCGAACCACCACCGGAAATCAACGCCACCTTGCCACCCACCAGCGCTTTCCGGCGCACGAATTTTCGCTCGAGCCCCATCACAACGATATCCGCATGGGCGCGGACAAAGCCATCAAGAGCTTCGTCAAGAACCGTCTCAACGCCGTTGATCAGCTTTTTCATGTCATTCCTCCTTGGCGAATTTCTTGCCCGCTTTGGGAACCGCGTGACCACCTGCAAGCCTGGCCACTCCATTCACAAAGGTTTCGAGCAATGCGTCGAAAGCGGCATTCTTGCTGTCACTGCCGAAGTCAGGCAGCTGCAGATGAATATGCCGGCCGCGCGGCCGGTGGGATACAGCCACAAGGCTGCGCGGATGGGCACGCCGATAGGCATCGAGAAAGGCCGAACGTTCGGCGCTGGAAAAATGACAGACCTCGAAAATCGTCGCGACGTGGGGTGCTGGAATTGGCACCGTATAGGACGGGTTGACGATCTGGGTGATAAAACTGCGATTGCGCTCGAGCGCCTGCGCCAGCCTTTGCCGCGTCCCCGATGGGCGGCGATCCAGAACTTCCTGCAGGATCCGTTTATAGGCCTGCACGGGGTCGAGCGCGGCGCCTGCCAGCATTTCCGGTCCTGTCATGACGCGCTTTCCAGATTGACCGTCGCGATGACCTGCTTGGCCGCTGCCAGCAGGCGCGGCGGCATGGAGAGGATTCTCACGCCACGGGCCAGCAATTGCGGAATGAACCGCTCATCGCCCCCCGCATCGCCACACAACGACACCTTGATGCCGCTCCGTTCGCCATGGGCGGAAATCATGCCGATCAATCGCAAAACCGCCTCATGGCCTGGATCAGCAAGGGCAGCGACGGCGGCAATGTCACGGCCGGCCGCCATCACGTATTGCGTGAGATCATTCGAGCCGATCGACAGGAAGGCTGCGTCGAAAGTGCCAAGCGTCAACGCCGCCGCCGGAACTTCGACCATAATGCCAAGCGCCGGGAGACGGTGGGCGATCTGCGCAGCGCCAAGCTCGGCGCAGGCCTGATGCAGAAGGGCGCGCGTTGCCTCCAGTTCTGAGGGCAACGTGACCATCGGGATCATGATCTCAACATCGCCAGCGGCAGCGGCACGGGCGAGCGCTCGAAGCTGCGGAAGAAAGATGTCGGGCCGCGACAGCGTGAGGCGCACACCGCGCATGCCAAGGAAAGGATTGCTCTCGCCAAGCGGCGTCAGCCCGGCAATCGGCTTATCACCGCCTGCATCAAGGGTGCGGAATGTAACGGGTTTGCCAGCAGCCCAGCGGACAATGCGGGTGTAGATGTCTGTCTGAGCATCTTCGCTTGGCAGAGTGGCACCTTCAAACAGCAACTCGGTGCGAACCAGTCCGATACCATCGCAGCAGGCCGGGTCGAGCCCGTCCAGCTCGGATGGATCAGCGATGTTGATCAAGGTGATGATACGCTCGCCATTGCGCGAAACGGCCGGCTGGCCAAGGAAACCGGCGGTTGCCATATCGCGCGCCCGGCTCGCCGCGCATTGCTGCTCAAAACGCGTGGCGTCAGTGGAACTCGGATCAACGATAACCAGACCTTGTGTCGCGTCGATCAGAACATTGCGGCCAGCGATATCATCGGCCTGAAGGCCGACAATCATCGGTACTCCACGCGAGCGCGCCAGCATCGCCACATGGCTGGTGGCGCTGCCCCTGCGCAGCAAAATGGCCCCGCCCTCCCAATTCGAACTCAAAAACCGCGAGGGTGTGATGTCGTCTGCCAGCACAATCGACCCCGGCGGCAAAGACGTCGACGCTGCGCCGATGAGCGCATCAAGGACGCGCTCGCGCATGTCGACGAGATCGTTGGCACGCGCCTGGAAATATTCTTCGTCGGATCCTTCATAGCCGGCAATCTCGGCATCCATCGCCCTCGTCCACGCTTCAACTGCTGTCTTCCCGGCAGCTATCTCATCGCGAGCGGGTTGGGTCAGCTCTTCGTCGTCAAGCATCGCAATCTGAAAACCGAGCATGTCGGCGGCCTCGCCAGATGCACTTTCCACGAGCCGTCGCAATTCGATCACAGCACGGTTGATCGCAGCGGTGAGTGCTAGCGCTTCGGCGGCAGGGTCACCTTTACCGCCCTTCTCGATGGCGCGTTGCGGAGCTGGCCTTTTGCCTGCTGCCACGACAATACCAGCAGAAAAACCTGGCGAAGCACATTGTCCCTTGAGCGCAAGCGATGTCATGGCGCCCCTTCAGTGTTCATCGAACTGGCGCTGGACAAGATCAATGATTGCCGCCAGAGCGGCATCGGCATCAACTCCTTGGGTGCGCACATGCAATGTCGCACCCTTGGCAGCGCGCACGCGCATCACCTTGACCGGGCTCTTTGCGTCCGTCCACGGACCATCGGGCGCGAGCGCGAATTCCACCGTTCCCGAAAAACTCTTCGCCAGCTGTGTGAGCTTGACCGATGGGCGCGCATGCAGACCCACCGCATTGGTCAGGACAGCTGAGCCGCTTCTCATCATTTCGTTTTCCTCATCCCGAGCTCCCGCCATCAGGAACTCAGCTCTTCCGCCATACGCCGGACATCAGCAAGCGAGGAACCGCCAGAGCTTTCGGTTGCAGCGATCACCGCGCCTTCCACCAATGGCGCATTGCACACAACGATGCGCCCGCGTCGCTCCTCCGGCATGAATTCAATCGCCATTTCACTGTTGGTTTCCGCCCCGCCAAGATCAACCAGAATGGCGACGCCTGTCTCCGACCAGGCCGCTTCGATCGCCGTCATGATCGCCTCTACTGAGGTCCCGAGTTTCCCGTCAGGATTACCGCCGGTGAAGGCGAGCGGGACCGTGTCGCCAACCATCTGGCGGACCATGTCAGCCGTGCCTGCGGCAATCTTTGGCGAGTGTGAGACGATGACGATGCCAACATTGCTCATGCTGATGTGTCCATCTTGTCGCAGATCGTGGCGATGATCAGAGCGCTGGAATATGAACCGGGGTCCATATGCCCAATCGAGCGATCGCCAAGAAACGAGGCGCGTCCGCGCGTCGCCTTGATGGCAATTGTTGCCTCGGCCGCCGCAAGAGCAACCGCTTTGATCTGGGCGCTCGATTGCCCGCCGCTGAGCGCCTGCTCGACCGGTATGAGTACATCAAGCATGGTCTTCTGTCCGCGCTCGGACTTGCCACGTGCCGCCACGCCCGCGACCGCCAGCGCTAAGGCGTTGGCAAGATCATTGCGGTCGGGATCGGGCGGCAATGCCTTGCCAAGCTCCATGGCCAGCGTCCCGAACAGCGGTCCTGATGCCCCGCCCACCTTCATGACCAGCTGCATGCCAGCCGCCTTCAGCACTTCGCCCGGCGGCTTGCCGGAGAGCGTCGGCAGTTCGGCCAGAACAGCCTCCATGCCGCGTTTCATGTTGTGGCCGTGATCGCCATCGCCGATCGCCTGATCGAGCGCGGTGAGATGCTCCGCCCGGCTAATGATTGCGTGCGCCACAGCTGTGATCAATTCATCCATCATGGGCGTTTCAACCTGAAATTCGCATGCCGCTGGCGCCAAAGAATAACGGGCGCGCAAATTCGATACTGACGAGGTCACCGACACCAAGCCCGCTATCGGGATCAGCAAGCGTCACGATGTCCGCGTCGCCAACAGCAACATGCAGGTGGTTATGATCACCCAGATGTTCGATCCAATTGATCGTGCCGGCGATACCACGCGGCGCGCCGTTCGCTTTCGTCAGTCGAACATGCTCGGTGCGCGCGCCGATTGTGGCGGTGCCCGGCGGAACCGGCAAGTCGCCTAGCAGCGCTCGTGGCAGCAGGTTGATCGCCGGTTGGCCGAGCCGGGCGGCCACATAGGTGCTGAGCGGGTTTTCGTAGATCTCACGGGGCGTGCCGATCTGCACGAGCTTGCCGGCATCCATCACCCCGATGCGGGACGCCATGGTCATGGCCTCGATCTGGTCGTGCGTGACATAAAGGATTGTCGCACCCATATCGTTCTGGATCCGCTTCAGCTCCAGCCGAAGGTCTGATCTCAGCTTGGCATCGAGCGAGGACAGAGGTTCATCCATCAGATAGATATTGGGGCGTCGGACAAGCGCCCGCCCGATGGCGACGCGCTGCATCTGGCCGCCCGACAATCTTGTAGCCGGGTTGGACAGTTTATCGTCGATGCGCAGCATGCTCGCCACCTCGCTCACGCGGCGTCTGATCTCCGCCTCCGCCAGCCCACGCAATGGCGAACGCAGCGGAAAGGCGAGATTGTCGTAGACTGTCAGATGCGGGTAGAGCGAGTATTGCTGGAAGACGAACGCCGTGTCGCGCTCTGCCGGTTCCGCATGGGTCGCGTCCTCGCCACCGATCAGAACCTTGCCTCCGTCAACCTGCTCAAGGCCTGCGATGAGGCGCAGCGTCGTCGTCTTGCCAACCCCGGTTGGGCCCAAAAGCACCACAAACTCACCGTCTGAAATCGTCAGACTGAGGTCATCAACCGCAACGTTTTCCTTGAAGCGCTTCGACACGCCCTCCAGCACCACCTCGGCCATCAGCGATGCCCTCCGTCATGCAGGGCGGTTGGAATGGCGCGCCCGGTAGCACGGGCAAAGATCGATAGTTTCTCGGGCCGGAATTCAAGCCCCAGCCGGTCGCCTGCTCGCAGTGAAACGTCTGAGGACAGGCGCGCCCGAACCTGTCCCTCGGCCGTGTTGATCGTCACGATTTGAGTCGTGCCAAGATATTCGGAACCGAACACCTCGCCACGAATTGGCCCGCTCTCGCTGATCTGCACATGCTCAGGGCGAACACCAAGGACATAATCGGCAGCCGGCATATCCACCCTGAGTTCAGGAACGCGTTGGCGGCCGATGCCTATGGCAATCTCTCGACCGCCCTTGACCAGGCTGCCGCCGAAACTCAGAAAATTCATCGGCGGCGAGCCGATGAAATCAGCAACAAACATGCTTGCCGGTCGATCGTAGATTTCCTGAGGAGAACCTGATTGCTCGATCACCCCTTCATTCATCACCGCGATCTTGTCGCCCATCGACATGGCTTCAAGCTGGTCATGGGTGACATAAACGGTGGTGGCCTTCAGCCGATTGTGCAGGGCGCGAAGCTCGCCGCACATAATGTGGCGGAACTCGGCGTCGAGCGCTCCCAGCGGCTCATCCATCATGAATGCTGCAGGCTCGCGCACGATGGCGCGACCCAGCGCTACGCGCTGACGGTCCCCTGACGACAACCCGTTCACCGCCCGCTCAAGCAGGTGAGCGATGCGCAAGGTGCGGGCTGCTTCAGCGATACGCCTGTCGATCTCGCCCGCCGCCATGCCGATGTTCTTCAGGGGATAGGCGATGTTCTGTCGCACATTCATGTGCGGGTAGAGCGCGAACAGCTGGAAGACAAACGCTATGTCACGCTGAGACGCCGGCTTGAAGGTGACGTCCTCGCCCGCCAGCCTGATCTCTCCCGATGTTGGTAACTCCAGCCCGGCAATCATGCGCAACGTCGTCGTCTTGCCGCAGCCGGAAGGGCCGAGAAGACAGAAAAAATCTCCGTCATCGACAGTAAAAGTCGAGTTTTTGACGGCCGTGAAACTGCCGAAGGATTTGTGCAAATTTGTAACGTTGATCCTCGCCATCAGCCTATTCCGGGAACTTCGAGCCAACGATAAACAGCAAAGTACCGGCCAACGTGACAGCGAAGGACCAGCTGTAAAGGAACAACGAGAAGGGCTGCATCAACATGATGACGCCGCAGGCAATCAACAGGGTCGCCGAATTTTCCGCTCCCTTGCGCCAGGAGAAACGACGCTTGGCCGCAACCACCCCGGGCGCCATTGTCTTGATCAATCCCTCGCTCATTTGCGCACCGCCCCGAAGGTAATTCCCCGCAACAGATGCTTCCTGAGCAAAACCGTGAAGACGAGGATGGGGATCAAAAAGAGGGTTGTGCCAGCCGCAACGGCCGGCCAGTCCTGCCCGCCTTCGCCGATAATGATGGGGATGAAGGGCGGCGCGGTCTGGGCATCGCCGGATGTCAACAGCACCGCGAAAGCATATTCGTTCCACGCAAAGATCATGCAGAAGATGGCCGTGGCAGCAATCCCGGTTGCGGCCTGCGGCAATACGACTTTACGAAAAGCCTGCAGCCTGGTGTATCCATCGATCATCGCCGCCTCCTCGTATTCGCGCGGGATTTCATCGATGAAGCCCTTGAGCAGCCACACCGCAAGCGAGACATTGACCGAGGTGTACAGCAGGATCATGCCGATGCGCGTGTCCTGGAGACCAAGCTCGCGGTACATCAGATAGATGGGGATAGCGACAGCGATCGGCGGCATCATCCTGGTCGACAGGATAAAGAACAAAAGGTCGTCCTTCAGCGGCACCCGGAAACGGGAGAAGCCATACGCAGCGAGCGTTCCAAGAAACACCGCCAGCGCCGTCGAGCCGAAGGCAATGATGACCGAGTTGAGAAAGCGCGGAATGTATTTTGACTCCGAGACCACCACCATGTTCTTGGCACGCGCCTGACTCTCGCAGATGCCGCGCGCTGGCGGCAGCGTCGCCAGATATTCGGGCGTCTGGCGTGAGCGCGTGGTGAACAGGTTGCAGAAGCCTTCGATGGTCGGTTCGAAGTGCACCCACGGAATGACCTTCGGCGGATAGGAGATCGAATCAGGCGGGCTCTTGATCGCCGTCAGCACGATCCACACCAGCGGAATGAGTGTCAGCATGGCGTAAGCGACGACAATGCTGCCGGCGATGCGCTTGGTGATGTGAGACGGCTCGACGACCGAATAGGCTGTACGGTTGCCATTCATCGCGATTTGACCCGGTTGAGGGCCCGGACATAGATGTTGGCAAGGCCAAACACGGTAACGAACAGAATGATGGCAAAGGCAGACGAATAGCCCGTGCGCCATTTCTCGAACGCCTCGCGCTTCAGCGTGATCGAGGCCACTTCGGTCGTTGATCCCGGCCCGCCACCGGTCAACAGATTGACCATGTCGAACATCTTGAAATTCTCGATACCGCGAAACAGCACCGCCAGCATGATGAACGGCATCGCCATAGGCAGCGTGATGGTCCAGAACTGGCGCCATTTCGACGCCCGATCCACCTCGGCTGCCTCATAGATATAGTCGGGGATCGAGCGCAGCCCGGCAAGGCAGATCAGCATCACATAGGGCGTCCACATCCAGCTGTCGACAAGGACGATTGCCCATGGCGACAGGTTCACATCCCCAAGCATCTGGAACGAGGATGGCGGTATGCCGGTCACGAACGCGACGATGTAATTGAACAGACCGATTTGCGGCTGGTACAGGAACGTCCAGAAATTACCGACGACCGCCGGCGACAGCATCATCGGCAGCAGGATCATCGTCGTCAAAAAACCGGAGCCGCGAAATTTTCGATCAATCAGCCAGGCCAGCAGGAAACCGAGCACGGTCTGGATGACGATGCTGGCAATGACAAAGCGGGCGGTGACCTGCATGGCCGCCCAGATGTCGGGATTGGTGAGGATCTCGTTGTAGTGGGCAAGGCCGACATCGCGCAGCGGCGCGTTCGGCCTGTTGGCACGGTAATTTGTAAACGACAGCTGGATCGTCCAGATCAACGGAAAGATATTGATCGCCAGCAGCAACAGCAATGTCGGCGCGATGAAAATCCACGCAATCGCCTTGTCGGAAAGTCCGCGCACCTTGCCAACGAAGGATGGCGGCGTGGCGCGCGCGGCTTTCTCGATGAGACTGGCGGACGATGGCAGGAGGTTCATGATCAGGACTTTTCGGTCGCAGCTACCCCATCATGGCTGGTCCGATGACCAGCCATGATCGCAGCGGAAAGGAGCGGTAAAATCAGAGCTTGCCGTCTTCCTTGAAGACCTTGGTCCAATCCTGGATCATCAGGTCCAGCGCCTGTTTGGCGGTGCCCTGATCAGCAACCACATAGTCGTGGACGCGCTTTTGCATGGCAAGCAACAAGGCGGCATAGGAAGGCTCAGCCCAGAAATCCTTCACCTGCCCCATCGCCACCAGGAAGTCACCGGCAAAAGGAGCGGTGTTCTTGAAGTTCGGGTCATTCAGCACCGCCTTGTGAGCTGAATATCCGCCAAGCGCCCACCACTTCTTTTGCACCTCTGGAGCAGCAAACCATTTGATATAGGCCAGCGCCTCGGCCTGATTGGGCGAATAGGACACAACTGACATGCCCTGGCCACCAAGCTGCGAGCCATTCTTGCCGTTATGGCCCGGATTGACGAAAAAGCCGATCTTGTCGCCGCCGACAGCCGGATCCTTGAACAGGCCAGGGAAGAAGGCAAACCAGTTCATCTGCATCGCCACCTGGCCGGATTTGAAGGCATCAAGACCTTCCTGCATATAGGCGTTGGTATAGCCTGGCGGTGTGCAGCACTTGTAGAGAGCCTTGTAGAATTCAAGGCCGGCAACAGCGCCTGGACTGTTGACGAAACCTTCCATGGCATAAGGCTTCTTGGGGTCCTGATATTCAAAGCCGAAGGGATAGAGCGCGTTCGCCACCCCCATGGTGATGCCCTCTGAACCGCGCTCGGTAAAGACCGCCGCGCCATAGACCTTCTTGCCGCCAATCTCGCGCCCCTGGAAGAACTCGGCGATATCTTTCAGCTCAGCCAGCGATTTCGGCGGCGCCAGGTCGCGGTTGAATCTGGCTTTGAAATCGGCCTGATTTTTTGCGTCTGCAAACCAGTCCTTGCGGTAGGTCCAGCCATTCGCGTCACCCATCGCCGGCAAACCCCAGTAATTCGGCGTGCCCTTCGGCCATTCCGCATAGCCAGTCACCGTCGCCGGCATGAAGTCATCCATCGTGATGCCTTCTTTGGCGAAGAAATCGTTCAATTTGACGTAGTGCTTGTTCTCGGCCGCGCCGCCGATCCATTGTGAATCACCGATGATGACGTCGCACAGTTTGCCCTTGGAATTCAGCTCATTGAGCATGCGATCAGCGAAATTCGGCCAGGGCACGAATTCGAACTTCATGTTCACGCCTGATTTGGCGGTGAAATCCTTCGACAGCTCGACCAGAGCGTTCGCCGGGTCCCAGGCAGCCCAGCACAAGGTGATGGTTTTTCCCTGCGCCTGCGCCTGACCGGCGCCCAGGATTGTCGCGGCCAGTAAACCCGCCGCTGCAATAAGTTTCCTCATGGTGCACTCTCCCTGTTTTGCCAGGTTGCGCCATCGCACACCGGGCTTGATCGGCCGGCGCACTGACGCGCTGGTCTAATTACCCGCCTCTCCGATTGCTCGGACGAGGAACTGTTTTGTTTATTTATTATGTTTAGTGTTTTCTAATTTACTAAACAATGCAAGTGCAATTTTAATGCTGTTGCGCAGCAAATTCGATGCATTGCAACAATCAGTGCTTTATAAACTAAACACGAATACGGCAGAAAACGACCCTGTCAGCCGCCAGGAAATCGTGGAAATGCGAGCTTGCGTTATAGCCGTAGCACCCCGACGTCGCGGGGCTGACAGTCGCGAGCTGACGGGCTTCTGATCGCCGGACGTCAGCCTGCCCAAATAGCAGGCAGATGAACCTGGAACAGCGCAATACCTGGCGCAGATAGTGGCAAACAATACATGCCAGCTGCGCATTCTTTTGGTTATCGCGCTGGCACATTTATTGCTGACATTTCAATCTCAAGAAGTAGACCCCCAAGAACTAGATCAGCGGAGGAGCTGCAGATGCTCAGGATTGTGATCACCGGATTTTGCCAGGCCCTGTTGGTCCTCCTCGCGCTGGCGATGGGGTCGATCCATCCTCTTCATGCTCAGGAAACAGTAAAGATCGGCCTGGTGGCGGCACTTTCGGGCCAGTCGGCGAAATCAGGCGAGGCGATCATCCGCGGTCTTTCCATCGCCCTTGATGAAATCAATGCCAAGGGCGGCGTCCTTGGCAAGAAGCTCGAACTGCTGGCGCGCGATGATGAAAGCAATCCTGCCAAAGGTTTGGTGGCAGCCCGGGAACTGGTGCAACGGGAAAAGATCGCTGTTCTGTTTGGCGGGCTCGATACGCCCGTTTCGCTTGCCATCGTCCCCTTCGCCAATCAGGCCAAGGTACCGTTCATGGGCGTATGGGCGGCCGGCACGGGTATCACCCGCAATGGTGCCGCCGAAAACTACGTCTTCCGGGTATCGGCGGTCGATACGCTCGTTGACATCGCGTTGGTTGACTATGCAGTCAAAAAATATGGGGCCAAAACACCGGGCATGATCCTGGTCAACAATGCCTGGGGTGAATCAAACGAAGCCGGCCTCAAGGCAGCCCTTCTCAGCAAGGGCATGAGCGCTGCTGGCATTGAGAAATTTGAAGCCAACGACATCGATATCGTACCGCAACTTTCCCGACTGAAGGCGGCGGGAGCTGACACGCTGTTTCTGGTTGGCAATGTTGGCCCGTCAGCCCAGGTGGTCAAATCGCTGGATCGCATGGGCTGGAATGTACCCGTCGTGTCACATTGGGGACCGGCCGGCGGACGCTTCACCGAGCTTGCCGGGCCGAGCGCCGAAAAGGTCCATTTCATTCAAACTTACAGCTTTTCCGGCAAGCTGAGCCAGAAGGGTGAATCCGTGTTCACCCTGCTGAAGGCCAAATATCCCGAAATCAAAACAACGACCGATGTGACGCCTGCCGTCGGCATCGCCAACGCGTATGATGCTCTCCACCTGGCGGCGTTGGCGATCGCCAGGGCCGGCTCGATCGAGGGCACAAAAATCCGCCAGGGCTTTTACGACATCGATCATTATGCCGGGCTGATCAAAACCTATGCGAAACCCTTCACACCGGACAATCACGACGCTCTTGGCGCTGCTGACTATATCTTCACCTACTTCAAAGGCGCTGAAATCCTGCCGCTCTCCAATTGATCGTTAAAGCCAGGACAGGGATAGCAGACCGCGCTGCGTCGGGAGAGCGTTGATGATTATCTTCTCGGCTCTGGTCAGCGGCATGTCGCTGGGCGCCATGTATGGTCTCATCGCGCTGGGTTTTCACGTGACATATATCGTGTCGCGCACCGTCAATTTCTCGCAAGGCAGCTCAGTCATGCTGGGCGCCGT